>JANXWT010000289.1 GCA_025351035.1 Opitutia bacterium
CCGCGCTCGACTTCTATCTCGGCTCGCGCATCGCCAACGCCGCGACGCCCGGCAGCCGCAAGATGTGGATGTGGGCCAGCGTGACCTCGAACCTGAGCATGCTCGGGTTTTTCAAATACGGGAATTTCCTCCTCGCGAACACCCAGTGGCTGCTCGCGCAGGCCGGCGTCCACTACCAGCCGCCGCACCTCGACGTGTTCCTGCCGATCGGCATTTCGTTCTACACGTTCCACTCGCTCTCCTACACGCTCGACGTCTACCGCGGCGTCTGCACGCCAACGAAATCACTCCGCGACTTCACGCTCGCCGTATCGTTCTTCCCGCAGCTGGTGGCCGGCCCGATCGTGCGCGCGGCGGATTTTCTGCCGCAACTGGTGAGCGCGCGGACGCTGCGCCCGGGGCAGTTCGGCTGGGGTCTGATGCTGATGAGCCTCGGCATGTTTCAGAAAACCGTGCTCGCCGACACGCTGCTGGCCGGCTCGGCCGATGCGGTCTTCGGTCACGGCGGCCCGCTCCAGTGGCTCGACGCCTGGGCCGGCGTGCTGGCGTTCGCCGGGCAAATCTTTTTCGACTTCGCCGGCTACTCGACGTGCGCCATCGGCGCGGCGCTCTGCCTCGGCTTCCACCTGAAGGACAATTTCCGCTTCCCCTACGCGGCGGTCGGCTTCTCGGATTTCTGGCGGCGCTGGCACATCTCTCTCTCCACGTTCCTGCGCGACTTCCTCTACATTCCGCTCGGCGGCAACCGCCACGGCACGGCGCGCTCCGCGGTGAACCTGATGCTCGTGATGTTCATCGGCGGACTCTGGCACGGCGCCGCATGGACCTTCGTGGTGTGGGGCGTGATCCACGGCGGCTTCCTCGTCATCGAGCGTCTGCTCGACTGGTTCATCAACAAAGCACAGATCAACCGCACGCGCCCGATGCAGTTCCTCGTCGGCGTCGTGACCTTCATCGTGGTGTGTTTTGCGTGGGTGTTCTTCCGCGCGGCGGATTTCGGCACGGCGGCGCGCCTCACCCGCGCCATGGTCGGCGCGTTCCCGCACGGCGACGCCCTCCTCGGCACCCGCGAACTTTGGCAAGTCGGCCTTGTCACCGCCGGCCTGCTCTTCGCCCACTCTCAACTGCGCAACACCAGCCTCGAAGCCATGGTCGCGACCAAGCCGCG
Source organism: Opitutia bacterium (assembly GCA_025351035.1). Lineage (GTDB taxonomy): Bacteria > Verrucomicrobiota > Verrucomicrobiia > Opitutales > Opitutaceae > JACQFT01. The sequence goes on from JANXWT010000289.1 coordinate 1,169, forward strand.
CTGGCTCATCGTCAGCGTCTGGACGTTCATGCTCTGCGCCATCCTCCTCACCCAAGACAGCGGCAATGCCTTCATCTACTTCCAATTTTGATTTCAGCCGGGCGATCCCCGACCTCCCGTGGCGCCAACTGGCGCTGACAGCTGCGCTGCTCGCTGCGGCCGCGGCGGTAGCGTGGGAGATCCGGGCGCGCCGTCTCGGCTATGCGCCGACTCTGAACGACACGCCGGACCTATGGGCGCAGGAGCGCGCCAAGCTGAAGCCCGACTCCATCGTCATCATCGGCGACTCGCGCGCCTTGTTCGATTCCGACCTCGACGCGCTGGAGCGCGGGCTCGGCCAGCGACCGCTGCAACTGGCGCTCGTCGGCAGTTGCGCGTATCCGATCCTCGAAAATCTCGTGGCCGACGAAAAGTTCCACGGCACGATCATCGTCGGCCTGCTGCCCGCGCTGTGGCTCGTGCCGCAAGGTGCGCCGGTTGACAATTCGCTCACCGCCCTCAAGCGCTTCGCCAGCCGGACGTGGGCGCAGCGCGCCAGTCACCACCTTGGCTTATTCCTCGAGGGCCATGTCGCCTTCCTCAAACAGGAGGACCTGACCTTGAAGCAGCTGCTGTTGCGGCTGCCCATCGCCAACCGCCCCGGCGCCCATGTCCCGCCACACCTCCCGCCGTATTTCTACACGCTCGACCACGACCGCCGCGCCCGGATGTTTGAGCCCTGCGCGCATCCCGGTCTGCTGCAAACCCGCGTTCAGACCGGCTGGATTCCGCTCTTCACGCCGCCGCCGCCGCCGAGCTACGTGCCGAAGGAAATTTTCTTCAAGAGCGTCGGCGAGGCCATCGAGAAACGCTTCAAGGACACGGCCGACACCGTGCACCAGCTGCAGGCCCGTGGCGGCAAAGTCATCTTCGTGCGCTTCCCGCACTCGGGCGTGCTGAAGGAACTCGAAGACAAAGCCACCCCGCGCGCCGGCCCGTGGGACCGCATCATCAAGGAAACCGGCGCGCCCGGCATCTATTATTCGGACTACCCCGAGCTGTCCGGCTTCGACTGCCCGGAGTGGTCGCACTTGTCGGCGGCGGATTCGGTGGAGTTCACCAAGCGCCTCGTGCCGCATCTGAAAAAAGCGCTCAGCCGCTGACGGCGCGGTGCTACCGCGGTTGGATGAGGTCCCACTTGTTGCCGTAGAGGTCGAGGAACACCGCCACCGTGCCGTAGACCTCCTCGCGCGGGTCTTCGGCGAATTTCACGCCCCGTGCCATGTATTCCGCATGATCGCGCCGGAAGTCGTCGGTATGCAGAAACAGAAAAACCCGGCCGGCCGCCTGCCGGCCCACCGCGGCTTCCTGCCCGGATGTCGCCGCCTTGGCGAGCAGCAGGCCCGGGCCGCCGCCCGGTGGCGCCACCCGCACCCAGCGCTTGCCCGCGCCGCACGGCGCGTCCTCGCGCAACTCAAAGCGCAGCACCCGCGTAAACCACGTGATCGCCTCGTCGTAGTCGCGCACGAGGAAGGTTAGATAGGCCAGATGCTGTTTCATTTGCCTTGCCCGGCTGTTGTGCTGCGACAGCTCACTTTTCCAGCGCCTGATAGACGGTGTTGGCGAATTTCTCGAACACGCCGCCTTCGTTGTAGGGTTGGTGCTGGAGCATCAGCAGCACGAACATCCGCTCGTGCGGATCGATCGAGACGTAGGAAGTGAGGATGCCCTCCCAGCCGAACTGGCCGGGCGAGCCGAGCGACTCGAACTCGTCGGCACGGTCGCGCCGCACGCGCACACCGAAACCGAAACCCGGCGGCACCCAGCGGTCTTTCGTCCGCGGATTGAGATATTCGACGTGGTTGCTCCGCATCAACCCGACCGTCTTGCGGCCGAGGATGCGCACGCCGTCAAGCTCTCCGTCGCTCAGGAGCATCTGGGCAAACCGCGCGTAGTCGTGGAGTGTCGAGTAGAGTCCACCGCCAGCCTCGACGAAGGTGCCGCGCGCCGGGGCGATGAAACTCTGGATCGCCACCAACTTCCCCGTTCCGTCCCGCTGATGCAGTTTCGCCATTGGCAGGCCCTCGGGCGGGTGAAAGCCGGTGTGCTTCATGCCCAACGGCGAAAAGATCCGCTCGCGCATCACCTGCTCCAACGGCCGCCCGGTGAGTTTCTCCACGAAGGCGCCGAGCACATCCATGCTGAGCCCGTAGGTCCAGCCGTCGCCCGGATGGAACTTGAGCGGGAAGTGGCTGAGCTTGCCGATGAACTCGTCGAAGGACCGGGCGGTGTTGAGGTCGTCGTGGTGGTAGAGTGAATGCAGCGGCTCGGGCTCGAAAAAACCGTAAGTCAGTCCGGAGGTGTGGGTGAGCAGGTGACGAATGGTGATCGGCCGCGCCGCCGGCACGAGCACCGGCTCCGCCGCCGTGCCGCCGGTCAGCACCTTCATGTTTGCCAGTGCCGGCAGCCAGTTGGCCACCGGATCGTCAAGGTTGAACCGGCCCTCCTCCAACAGCGAGAGCACGGTGACGGTGGTCACGATTTTGGTCATCGAGGCGATGGCGAAGGCCGTGTCCTCGGTCATGGCGGTGTGCGCGGCGACATCACTCCACCCGGCGGTGCCGTGCGTCACCACCTGTCCGTCGCGTGCGACCAGCCAAGTGGCGCCCGCATACTGGCCGGCGGCGATGGCGCTCTGCAAATAGGCATCGACGCGCGCGAGCCGGGCGGAGGAAAACCCGACCGCCTCGGCGGAGCGGGCTGCAGGCAGGCCGAGTTCTGCGGCCTGCAGCGCCGCGCAAGAAAGGATGACCGCCAGCACCGCGAGAGTCCGGGATGGTTTCATGCCCGCCAACCTGCCGCCCGGATGCCGGTGCGTCAACGCAGGTGTCGCTCTTTTCGCAAATCCCTCACCGCCCGGTTTACTTTCGCGCGCCACTGGCTACGCTCGGACGATGCAAACTCGTTCCCTCGGCAAAAACGGTCCGCGCGTCTCCGCCCTTGGTCTCGGCTGCATGGGCATGTCGGAATTCTACGGCCCGAGCGACGAATCCGAATCCCTCGCGACGCTCAACCACGCGCTCGACCGGGGCGTCAACTTTCTCGACACGGCCGACATGTATGGCAGCGGCCACAACGAATCTCTGCTCGGCAAAATCCTCGCCACACGCCGGAGCGAAGTCGTGCTCGCAACGAAATTCGGTTTCGTGCGCGACCCGGCGAATCCGGCGTCCCGGGTAATCTGCGGTCGGCCCGACTATGTGCGCACGGCGTGCGACGCCAGCCTGCGCCGCCTCGGCGTCGACGTGATCGATCTTTATTACCTCCACCGCGTCGCCGCCGACACGCTCGTCGAGGAAACCGTTGGCGCGATGGCCGAACTCGTGCGCGCCGGCAAGGTGCGGCACCTCGGTCTCTCCGAGGCCAGCGCCGACAGCATCCGCCGCGCGCACGCCGTGCATCCCATCGCGGCGCTGCAGAGCGAGTATTCGCTGTGGACGCGCGACCCGGAGAGCGGTCCGCTTGCCGCCTGTCGCGAACTCGGCATCGCCCTCGTGCCCTTCAGCCCGCTCGGCCGCGGCTTTCTCACGGGCCAGCTCAAACGTTTCGAGGATTTCGCGCCTGACGATTACCGTCGGCAGTCGCCGCGTTTTCAGGGCGATAACTTCGCCAAAAACCTCGCGCTCGTGAGCGGCATCCAGGCGCTCGCCGCGAAGAAAGGCTGCACGCCCGGCCAGCTCGCGCTCGCGTGGGTGCTCGCGCAGGGCGACAACGTCATTCCGATTCCCGGCACGCGGCGCATGCGCAATCTCGACGAAAACCTCGGGGCACTCGACGTCGTGCTGTCGCCGGCGGAACTCGCGGAGATCAACGCGATTTTTCCCGCCAGCGCCGTCGCGGGCGCGCGCTATCCGGCGAACATGGCGGCTCTGGTCAGCCGGTGAGCGCCAGCCAGTGTCTATGCCGCCTCCGGGTTTTTCGTGTAGTAGCCGGCGTAGATCTGGCGGAGCTTGGTCTTGTAGACTTTGCCCGTGCCGGTGAGCGGGATGGCGTCGGTAAACACCACGGCATCGGGCAGCCACCATTTGGCGATGCGGGGGCGCAGGAATTCGAGCATCTGTTCGGCGGTGACGTCGTGCCCCGCGCGTTTCACAATCACGAGCAGCGGTCGCTCGCCCCATTTTTCGTGCGGGAGTCCGATCACGGCGGATCCGGCCACGGCCGGATGGCCGAGCGCGATGTTTTCAATCTCGATGGAGCTGATCCACTCGCCCCCGGATTTGATGATGTCCTTCGTGCGATCAACGATGCGCATGTAACCGTCGCCATCGAGCGTGGCGACATCGCCCGTCGCGAACCAGCCGCCGGGGCGGAGAATGTTCCCGCCCTCGCTCTTAAAATACTCGCGGCAGATCCAATGACCGCGCACTTGGAGTTCACCGAACGCCGTGCCGTCGCGTGGCAGCTCGCGGCCTGCGTCGTCCACAATGCGCAGTTCGACGCCGGGCACGATGCGACCCTGCTTGGCGTGCACCATGTCGCGTGCTTCGGTGGACTGCGCGGCGTGTTTGGCCAAGAAGGTGTTGATCGTGCAAGCGGGACTCGTCTCCGTCATGCCCCAGCCGTGCCGGACTTCGATGCCCTGCTCGGTTTCGAGGGCGTGGATGAGCGCCGGCGAAGCCGCCGCCCCGCCGATGATGGTGCGATGAGGCAACGGCAGACGGATTTGTTTTTCCCGCAAATGCGCCAAGGTGTTCAGCCAAATGGTCGGCACGCCGGCGGAGATCGTCACGCGCTCGGCGGCGTAGAGTTCGCAAAGGCTGGCTCCATCAAGACCGGGACCGGGCAGCACCATTTTCGCCCCGACCATCGGCGCGGCGTAGGGCAGCCCCCACGCGTTGACGTGAAACATGGGCACCACGGGCAACGCCGTGTCGCGAGCGGAGAGGCCCATCACATCGGGCAGGTTGATCGCGTAGGCGTGCAACACCGTCGAGCGATGCGAATAGAGCACGCCTTTCGGGTTCCCCGTCGTGCCCGACGTGTAGCAGAGCGCGGCGGCGGTCTCCTCGGAGAACGCCGGCCACTCGTAGTCGTCGCTCTCCGCCGCCAAAAGTTCCTCGTAGCAAAGCGCCGTGCTCGCCCCGCCGGGAAAATGCGCGCGGTCCGTCAGCAGCACCCAGTGTTCCACACCCGGGCACAGCGGCCGGAGCGTCTCCACGAGTTTGCCAAAAGTCAGATCGAAGAAAACCAGCCGGTCGCCGGCGTGGTTGACGATGTAAGCGATCTGCTCAGGAAACAACCGCGGGTTGATCGTGTGGCAGATCGCGCCCACTCCCGAGGTCGCATAATAAATTTCGAAGTGCCGGTAATTGTTCCAGGCGAGCGTGCCCACGCGGTCTCCCAGCGCAACGCCCAGTCGCAGCAACGCACGCGCGAGCTGGCGCGCCCGCCGGTGCGCGTCGCGATAGCCATAGCGATGGATGCCGCCCTCGGTCAGCCGCGTAACGATCTCGGTGTCGCCGTGACAGGTGTCCGCATGCCGGATGAGCGCCGAGATCAACAGCGGCTGATTCATCATTAGACTATGCATGGCGTTGGTGGGGTCGGCCGCACCCGGAGTGGCGAAGGGTCGGATTGTGTTGGCGAACCAAGGCAATAGCCTCCCAGCGTGCGGCCGACAATCTGATTCACTCCCGCCGGCTGTGGGTAAGCCTCGCGACCAACTCCGGAAAGGCTGCCCGCACGGGCGAAGCGACCAAGTAGTCGAGAGCGTCTTGTTTTTGCCCGCGGGCGCAGAGACTGGCGAAGACATGCAGTTCGAACTGCAACCGGAGTTGCGCCTGCGCTTCGGCGAGGCCGAGGGCATCGACGAGAAACAGCAGCGCTTCGACGGTAGAGAATCGCCCCGGCCCGCTTTGCGCGCGCAGCCAGTAACGGCTCTCGCCCGTCATCGGCAGGCTGACCCGACGGCCCCACGGTGCGACCGTGCGCATCATCTCGGTAGCCTGCACCCAGGTGCCGTCGATCAACAGTGTCTGCACGCGGGAGACGTCGGCATTGGCTGGCATCGGTTCACCATTGGGATGGAGGATCCACAGCTCCTTGTCTGGCGACGCGAGGTCGGCGCGTGTGAGCGGCCGCTCTTTGCGATAAACGTAGAGCGTCGTTGCGGGCAGCACCCGCTTGATGAGGTGCCCCGTGCTGCTCGGCCGGTAAGACTCCATGAAGTGCTGGAGCACGGTGACGCCGAGCGGGCACGCGAGGTCGCGCTGCGCCGCGCAGATGCACCAGCGCGGCGGCAGTTGGCAGCGCGCGCAACGCGGCGAATGATTGAGGACGACACTGCGAGCCATGCGCCGCAGCCCGAAGCAAATCGGCGCGGCGGTCAAACGCGGATCGCGTTACCGCAGTTGCCGCCAGAGGAACGCGTAGGTGCGGGCAATGCGCGTCGCGAGTTGCTCGGTGACGACGGGGCCGTGATGACCGCCCTCGACGTTTTCGAAATACTCGGGAGTGTAGCCCATCGCTTCCATCTTCGCGGCCATCTTGCGCGCGTGGCCGGGATGCACGCGGTCGTCGCGCGTCGTCGAATAGAACATCACCGCGGGCAGCTTCAGCCCCGGCTGCATTTTCTGGTAGGCGGAGTAGAGCTTGATGTAGTCCCACTCGGCGGGCACGTCGGGATCGCCGTATTCGCCCACCCAACTCGCGCCGGCCAGGAGCTTGTGGTAACGCTTCATGTCCACGAGTGGATTGCCGCAGACGACGGCGCCGTAGAGTTCCGGGTGCCGCATCATCGTCGCCGACACGAGCAGGCCACCGTTGCTGCGGCCCTCGATGCCGAGATGCGCGGGCGAGGAAATTTTCCGCGCAGCCAGATCGGCGGCGACGGCCTCGAAATCCTCGAACGACTTGTAGTGATTCTCCTTCAGCGCGGAGAGATGCCACGCGGGACCGAATTCGCCGCCGCCGCGGATGTTCGCGAGCACGAAGACGCCGCCGCGCTCGAGCCACATTTTGCCGTAAGCGCCGTGCATGTCCTCGTAGGAGCCGGAGTAGCCGGGCGTCAGCGCGTTCTCGAAACCGCCGTAGGAAAACATCCACACGGGATTCGTGCCGTCGAGCTTCGTGCCCTTCGGTCCGACGACGAAGTAAGGCACCTTCGTGCCGTCCGCGGATTTCGTCCACAGCTGCTGCACCTCGAAGCGAGAGCCGTCGAACGTCGGCGCCTGCGCCTTCAGCAGCTCGGGTGCGCCACCATTTGCGCCGACGTAGTAGAGCGCGGGCGGCGTGAGGAACGTCTCGAACTGCACGATGGCGTCACCGGTGTCGTCATCGGTCGTGAGCACCTGCAGCGAGCCGTTGTCGGGAAACGCGACGGCTTCACGCGTCCAGCCGGACGCACCTTGCTTGAAACGCGACAGCCGGCCGCGCACATCATCGAGCGTCGTGACGAGAATGCCCGCGGGCGTTTCGGCGACGCCGCGCACGATGGAATTCGGCGTTTGCGCGACGACGAGTTCGACGCCGCCCTTTTCGCCGCGGAGCGCTGCGGGATCGGCGAGCACGACCGCACCGGCCGGATAGACAGTGCCGTTGAAATTCCAGTCTTCGCGCAGCCAGAGCACGAGTCGGCCGCGATAGCCGCCGGCGATCCGTGCCGACGCGGGAATGGCGAGCGGATGCAGTTTGCCGTCGATCAGTTGACGGACTTGCTGCGTCCAGAATGTCAGGCCATCGGTGACGAGGTCGATCTCGCCGCCGCCCGCCATGCGCAGGTGGCGCGCGAACGCCGAGATGGATTTCTCCGCCGCCTCATAAATGGTCGTCGCGGCGGAAAGCGGCGTGCCGCGTTTCCAGAGTTTCACGACGCGAGGGTAGCCTGACTTCGTCATCGAGCCCGGGCCGAAGTCGGTGCCGACGTAGAGCGTGTCGGCATCGAGCCAGCCGACGCGCGACTTGGCCGACGGCAGCACGAAGCCGCCCGCGACAAACGATTTCGTCTCGAGATCGAACTCGCGCTCCTCGGCCGCGTCGCCGCCGCCGGGGGCGAGTTGGATGAGGCAGCGCTGGTTGTCGGGCGGCAGGAAGCTCGCGCCGCCGAACGCCCACAGCTTGCCCTCGGTTTTCGACAGAGCGTCGATGTCGATGAGCGTCTCCCACTCGGTGTTTTCCTTGCGAAACTCTGCGAGAGTCGTGCGGCGCCAGAGGCCGCGCGGGTGTTCTTGGTCCTGCCAAAAATTGTAGAGATAACTGCCGTGCTGCGTCACGACAGGTATCCGCGACTTCGACGTGAGCACCGTCATCGCGTCGCGGTGCAGATCCGCATAGCCGGCCTCGGCACCGAGACGCTGCGCGGTGGCGTCGTTGTGCTGGTGGACCCAGGCGAGTGCCTTGGGCCCATCGATATCCTCGAGCCAGAGAAATTCATCGGCGGCGGCCGGCGCGGTCAGGGCGGTCGCGGCGCGCACCGCCACCGCGCAATAGAAATGGAAACCGAAACAGCAAACGACAGGGAGCAGATGGTCACGAAGCGATTTTTGCATCCGGCGATTGC
>JANXWT010000430.1 GCA_025351035.1 Opitutia bacterium
TCCTCGGCAGCCATCTTTGCGCCCGACTCCTCAAGGACGGACACGAAGTCGTCTGTCTCGACAATCTCTTCACGGGCTCGAAGGCCAACATCGCCGAACTGCGCGACAATCCGAACTTCGAGTTCGTGCGCCACGACATTATCGACCCGTTCAAATATGAGGTCGACCAGATCTACAACCTCGCCTGTCCCGCGTCGCCGCCGCACTACCAATACAACCCGATCAAGACCATCAAGACGTCGGTCATGGGCGCAATCAACTGTCTCGGTCTCGCCAAGCGCACGAAAGCCCGCGTCTTCCAAGCCAGCACATCGGAAATCTACGGCGACCCGCAGGTTCATCCGCAACCCGAGAGCTACTGGGGCAACGTCAATCCCATCGGCAAACGCTCCTGTTACGACGAAGGCAAGCGTTGTGCCGAGACGCTGTTCTTCGACTACCACCGCGAGAACAAGGTCGAGATTCGCGTCGTCCGCATCTTCAACACCTACGGCCCGAATATGCACCCGCACGATGGCCGCGTCGTCTCAAACTTCATTGTGCAGGCGCTCAAGGGCGAGAGCCTCACGATCTACGGAGACGGCACGCAGACGCGCTCGTTCTGCTACGTTGACGATCTCATCGAGGGCTTCGTTCGCATGATGAACCAGACAGGGACGGTGGGCCCGGTCAACCTCGGCAACCCCGGTGAGTTCACGATGCTCGAGCTCGCGCAGCAGGTGCTGAAGCTCACCAAGAGCAAATCAAAGATCGTTCACCAGCCGCTGCCCGCCGACGATCCGAAGCAACGCCGGCCCGACATCACGCTCGCGAAGAAGTATCTCAAGTGGGAGCCGAAGGTCCCGCTCGCCGAAGGACTCAAGCGCACCATTGCCTACTTCAAGACGAAGGTCTGAACGCGCCGATCTCGGCGGCGAGGCTCACAGGTAACTCAGCCACGTCAGGTCGCGGCGACGGCGTTTGAGTTCGGAGAACCAGCGGCAGGCCGGATACATCAGCGCGACCACGAGCAGCCACGCCAAATAGGTAGCCGGAAGACTCACGCCTGCGTTCGGCGGCGCCGGTTCGGCTCCGATGGTGCCGAGGTTCCATCGGCCGCATTGCACGAAGGTGGTGAGTGCTCCGAGGCAATGCGCGAGGAGCAGATGCGCAGCGAAATAGAAAAAAGGCACCCGGCCGAATACGAGGAACGGTTTCAGCAGGGCGGGCGTGCGGCCGTCGAGCAATCCAAGCAGGAAGATGCCCGGCCCGAGCGTCATCAGCAGGAAGCAGAGCGACGGCGGAGTCTTGGAGACGTTGAGATAGGAGAGGAAAGTGAAGCCGGGGCGCGCCTGCTGCGACCACGGGCGCGGATCGCCATAGAAATTCGCGAAGCGCAGCAGCACGAACGCGACGGTCAGGCCGAGGCCGAGCCGGAGCAGCCATTTTTTCCGTTCGGTCGCTTCGAGCCGGTAGAACGCGCCGAACGCATAGCCGGTGGCCATCACGCCGAGCCAGGGAATCAGCGGGTAGGCGATGATGAGGGTGAACGACGGCCCGACTTGAACGGGTGCGGACACGTGCAGCACTTTCCAGAGCCATGCGAACGCGCCCCAGCTCTGCGGCTGGACGGAGTCGAAGGCGTTGTGGCCGGCGATCAGTGCCAGCCCGAAGGTGGCGGTTGCCCAGAGTGGCAGATGGATCAACGCGGCCAGCACGATCATCGACCAGCCCAACTGCCAGAGCACCAGCGCGAGGTTGAAGTGCAGGCCGAACGAAAAGCTGATGATCCAGTAGCAGACGACCAGCTCGAACAGGATCAGCCACAGGCCGCGCGCGACGAGGAAGCGCGACAGCGCGCCTTTGGATTGTCCGCGTTGGGCCGCGAGAAAAATGCCCGTGCCGGCGAGAAACGAAAACGTCGGAGCGCAATAATGGGTAATCCAGCGCGTGAAGAAAATCCACGGCGTCGTCTGCGTCAGATCGAGCGGGTTGAGTTCGTGGAGCGAGCTGAAGTGAAAATAGTCGCGCGTGTGGTCGAGCGCCATGACGACCATCACGAAGCCGCGGAGTAGGTCGACCGATTCAAGTCGGTTGGAGGCAGGACTGGAGGATTGAACCGGGGTGGAGTTCATCGGGTGGGGCGGCGGTCAGGATGCTGGCAGCCACCGACAATTCAAGCCGAGTGATGCAAAGGCCGGGACGGGCCGTAGCCCTTCGCCGTGGCGATCATGGCAAGCGGCCAAACCGCGGAGCGCGTGGACTTTGGCGCGAACTTTCCAGCGAATGATTTGTCATTTGCCAAGCAGCCTCCCGCGGCTAATTGTCCCGCCTCTTTTCATGCTTAGCTTCCTCCTTCAAAAATTCTCCGGCCGTCACCATCGCAAATACGTCGAAAAATGCCGGCCCGTCGTCGTGCGCTGCAACGAATTCGAGCGCCAATACCAGTCGCTGAGCGATGAGCAGCTCCGCGCCAAGACCGATGAGTTCCGTGCGCGCTTTCAGGCCGGTGAGACGCTCGACCAGCTACTGCCTGAGGCCTTCGCCACCGTCAAGAACGCCGCCCGCCGCATGGTCGGCCGCAAGATCCAAGTCTGTGACCACGAGCTGACGTGGGACATGGTGCACTTCGACGTGCAGCTGATCGGCGGCATCACGCTGCACGAGGGCCGCATCGCGGAAATGGCCACGGGCGAGGGCAAGACCCTCGTCGCCACGCTGCCCCTCTACCTCAACGCCCTCGCCTCCAAGAACGTCCAGCTCGTCACGGTCAACGATTACCTCGCCCGCCGCGACTCCGAGTGGATGGGGCATCTCTACAATTTTCTCGGCATCACCGTCGGCTGCATCCAGCAGCAGATGCACTCCGAGTTGCGCCGCGAGATGTATCAGCGCGACATCACCTACGGCACGGCGTCCGAGTTCGGCTTCGATTACCTGCGCGACAACGGCATGGCGACGCGCAAGGACGACCAGGTGCAGCGCGATTACTTTTACTGCATCGTTGACGAAATCGATTCCATCCTCGTCGACGAAGCGCGCACGCCGCTCATCATTTCCGGCCCGGCGCCGATCGAGCGCGAACAGCCGTTCATGCGGCTGCGCCCCGGCGTCGAACAACTCGTCAGCGCGCAAATGCGGCTGATCAACGGCTTCGTCAAGCAGGCGGCCGACATTCTTGAGAAGAAGGACGC
>JANXWT010000290.1 GCA_025351035.1 Opitutia bacterium
GCTCGGCCGGCCGCTGGGCGATGAGGTGGGCGGGGAGAAAATAGTCGAATAGAGCGGTGTGCACGGATGGGCCGAAAGAATTGTGTTTCTCGACTGGATTAGAAATGCGGCCACTGGCAACCTTTCTCGATGGACGAAGCCCCGTGGAAAAAAACTCTGCTCTGGATTTTCGCCGCGGCGTGCGGTCTGCCGTGGGTGACACCACCTCTGGCACTCTTCGCGGGGCTCGTCTTTGCCTTCACGGTGGGCAACGCTGACACGAAGCGGGCGGGCAAGGTGCAGAAATATTTGCTGCAAGCTTCAGTGGTTGGGCTGGGGTTTGGCATTCAGTTTGGTGCGGTGGTGAAGGCCGGCTCGACCGGCGTGGTGGTGACGGGAGGCACGCTGCTGGCGACGATCGCACTCGGGTTGGCGCTGGCGAAATTATTGCGCGTCGAGAAAACGACTGGGCGGCTGATCGCGACCGGCACGGCGATTTGCGGCGGCAGCGCCATTGCGGCGATGGGTCCGGTGCTCGGAGCGCAGGCGCGCGAGATGTCGGTGTCGCTCGGCTGCGTGTTCGTGCTGAACGCCGTGGCGCTGTTCGCGTTTCCAGTGATCGGGCACGCGGTCGGCCTGTCGCCGGAGCAATTCGGCTACTGGGCGGCGATCGCGATTCACGACACGAGTTCCGTGGTCGGGGCGGCGGCGCGCTACGCGCCCGAGGCCCTCGCAATTGCGGTGCCGGTGAAGCTGGCGCGCGCGCTGTGGATTTTGCCGATGGTGGCGGTGGCGGCGGTGCTGGTGCGGAAAAAGGACAGCCGGGCGACCGTGCCGTGGTTTATTTTCCTGTTCGTCGGCGCGTCGGCGATGGCGTCGTTCGGGCCGGCGGGGGAGACGGTTTATCCCGGGCTGGTCTACGCGGCGAAAGCGGGATTGGCGGCGACACTTTTTCTGATCGGCGCGGGGCTCTCGAAGGACAATCTCAAGACGGTGGGCTGGCGGCCGTTCGCGCAGGGCATCGCGCTGTGGCTCGTGGTCAGCGCGGTCTCGCTCTGGGTGGTGTTACGCTTCGTCGGACGCTGAGCGCAGTCAGTCCTCCTGCAACTTGCGCAGCTCTTTGTCGGTGGCGCGCAGACGGAGGGCCACGGCTACGGCGAGACGGGCGAAGAACATCGCGCCGACGGCCGGGTTGTGGTGTGACAGCTCGTCGAAGCGCGGGCGGGAGAGCACGAAGAGATCGGTGGGTGTTTCGGCAAAGACGTCGGCGATGCGTTTTTTGCCGGTGAGAAACCCGAGATCGCCGAAGAAATCGCCGCGGGCGAAGGAGGCGAGCCGGTGGTGTTTCTCGGTGTGCCGGAGCGGCAGGGTGATGCGGACGCGGCCGCGGCGGATGATGAACATCTGGTCGCCGCGCTCGCCGGCGCGAAAGACCGGCTCGCCCGCCGGCACGCTGCGGGTGGTGACGCACGCGGTGAGGGCGTCGAGCGCGCGCAGGTCGAGGTCGCGGAAGAGGTCAAGCGTGGCGAGGTCGAGCGGCGGCGCCGAGGCGTGGGCGCCGAGATTGTGCTCGGCCAGCACGGCGTTCTCGATCCATTCGAGCGCCTCGTCGAGATTGTCGAGGAGGAGAGCACCTTCGCCGTCCCGGCGGATCACGCCGATGTCGTCGAAATAGCGCCGGAGGTCCTGGCCGCTGGGCAGTGTGTCCGGCACGCTGGAAAGGATGAGCCGGCCGCCGCGCTCGGCCAGTTGGGCGGCCATCTGCTCGAGGATGTGCGCGGCGGTGAAATCGACCGACTGGACCCGCTGCATGTCGAGGATGAGGTGGCGGCAGTGCTTGAGCTCGGACTCGAGCTCGGTGCGGAGCTGGTCGGTGGTGCCGAAGAACAGGCTGCCCTGCAGCACGCAGATGATCGTTTGGCCGCCCTGCTCCTCCAGGCAGGCGCGTTCGGCCGGCAGCCGGCGCTGCTTGGAGAAAAGTTCCGAGCCGGTGATCTTGCGGCGGATGACGCTGCCGCGGATTTGCTCGCGGATGAAGAGCACGGCGGACAACAGCACGCCGACGCCCGCGGCCGCGATCAGGCTCACGCTGACGGCGGTCGCCACCACGGCGATGATCACCGCAAAGTCGAGCAGAGTTGCCCGATGTTTCAGCAGGTGGAAGCTGCTGCGGTCGATCATCCGGTAGCCGACCACCGCGAGAATGCCGCCGAGCGCGGCGAGCGGCACCCAGCCGATCAGGCTGCCGAGCAGCGCGAAGGCCACGAAGACGAATCCGCCCTCGAGGATGCCCGACAGCCGCGTCTGCCCGCCGCTGGTGACGCTGACGAGCGTGGCGCCCATCATGCCCGCACCGGGCACGCCGCCCGCGAGGGCGGAAGCGAGGTTGCCGAGGCCCTGGCCGAGGAGCGTGCGGTTGGAATTGTGCCGCGTGCGCGTGAGGGCGTCGACGACTACGCACGTCTTGAGCGTGTCCATCGAGAGCAGCACGGAAAGCGTGAGCGCCGGCATGAGCATCGCACGGGCGTCGGCCAGAGTCAGGGAGGAGAGCGCATGCCATTGGGCGGAGAGGCCGGAAATGATCTGGCCGAGGCCGGCGTCGAGGCGGCCGATGACGAACTTGTTGCCGGCGAGCGTGAGCAGGCCGGGGCGCACCGTGGCCCCGAGCGCGAAATACACCGCCAGCCCCGCGAGCAATCCGAGGATGGCCGCAGGCACGACCTTGGTGACGCGCACGGCGACGACCATCACGATGATGGTCGCGAGCGCGATGACCAGCGAGGGCCATTGCCAGAGCGCCGGGGACGCGAGCCCGTGCCAGACGCCCGTGCCGGCGGGCAGGCCCAGCACGGAGGGGATCTGCTTGTAGAGAATGAGCAGACCGACCCCGCTCAGGTATCCCGAGACCACGGGGAAGGGGATGAACTTGATCAAGGTGCCGCCGCCCACGAGTCCGTAGGTGATTTGCAGCCCCGCGGAGATGAGAGCCGCGAGCGTCATCATCAGCACGATGTGTTCGACACTGCCGTGGTTGCCCGCCGCCAGCTCGGCGGCGAGGGCACCCATGACCGCAGCCGCGGGGGCGCACGGCGAACTGATGATGCGCGGGGCACCGCCGACCGCCGAGGCGATGATGCCGATGAGCACGGCGCCGACCAGCCCGGCGGTCGCGCCATAGCCGGCCTGTGCCGGGCCGAGCGCGGCGAACGTCGCCACGCCGAACGCGATGGCCGAGGGAATGGCCACGAGCATCGCGGCCAGCCCGCCCCAGAAATCCCCCAGACGCGAAGGCGGGTTTTGCTGAGCGGCGGAAATCGGCGGAGGGTTGGTCATCTCAAGCAGGTGTAAACGCCCGGCCTCAAGCCGCCGGGCTTGATGGGACTGTAGGTCACCGCCGCCCGATTGAGGAGCTTGAAATGCAGATCGTCCGTTCGTGCAAAAAACGTGCTTGCTTCGTCCCGGGGGAGCGACCGAAATCCCCGTTCCCATTTTGGCCAACATAGCTCAGTTGGTAGAGCAGGTCATTCGTAATGATCAGGTCATCGGTTCGAGTCCGATTGTTGGCTCCATAATACGGCAGAAATCCTCCCGACTCAGCGCGTGACTTTCAGCCGGAAGAAAATCTTCGCGACGGCGGTGCGCGGATAACGCGCGTTCCAAGTATCGATGCCCCCAGAGGTCGAGACAGGATCGAGAGTGATACCGTTCGTCGTCCAGTTGACGAGGTCGGTGGAAATTTCGACGTCGTAGGTGAGGTCGGTCGTCGCGCTGGGCCGAGTGTAGATGTAGACCCAGTCGTCCGCCGTCGTGGTGGCAACGGGCACGCCGGTGTTGTTGTTGACTTTGGGGTCGAGGCCGAGCGCGTATTTGACGAGGTTGGTGAGACCGTCGGTGCCGTAGATCGCGTTCGGCCCGCTCCTGCTCGAATCGGCCAGTTCGTCGGCAGTGAACTTGGCATGCTGCCATGAAAGGAAATTTGCTGTCCCGGCGGCCGTATAAGTTACCGTTAGCTCCACGCCGCTGGTGGTGAGGTGGACCCCGAAAACTGGACAGGGGGGATGGTTAAATCTAAAACCAACCCAGTCCCATGTCGAAGAAACGTCGTTTGCATAGTGCCCAGTTCAAAGCCCAAGTCGGGCTCGA
>JANXWT010000442.1 GCA_025351035.1 Opitutia bacterium
CTCGCCACCGCTACGAAGAACGAGCGTTTCGCGTGGGACTGCTACCGCCGCTTCATCCAGATGTATGGCGACGTCGTCCTCGGCGTGCAGAAGCGCGAAGGCGAAGATCACGATCCTTTCGAGCACGCGATCCACGCTTTCAAGCACGAGACCTATCACAAGGACATCGTCGATTCCGATCTCACCGCTGCCGACCAGCGCGAACTCGTCGCGCGCTTCAAGGCCCTCGTGCTCGAGCGCACCGGCCACGTGTTCCCGAATGATCCGTGGGAGCAACTCCGCGGCGCCGCGGGCGCCGTGTTCGGCTCGTGGATGAACGACCGCGCCATCGTCTACCGCCGCAAATACAACATCCCCTCTGAGTGGGGCACCGCCGTCAACGTGCAGGCGATGGTCTTCGGCAACACCGGCAGCACCTCCGGCTCCGGCGTCGCGTTCACGCGCAACCCGGCCAACGGCACCAACGAATTCTACGGCGAGTTCCTCATCAACGCGCAGGGCGAGGACGTCGTCGCCGGCGTCCGCACGCCCGAGCCCGTCGCCGACCTGAAGGCGCAGATGCCGAAATCGTTCGCCGAACTCATGCGCGTCCGCGCGACACTCGAGAAACATTTCAAGGACGTTCAGGACATCGAGTTCACGATCCAGGACGGCAAGCTGTTCATGCTCCAGACGCGCAACGGCAAACGCACCGCCGCCGCCGCGCTCAAGTTCTCCATCGATATGGTCAAGGAGGGCCTCATCGACTGGCGCACCGCCGTCATGCGCAACCCCGCCGACCAGCTTGAGCAGTTGCTCGCGCCGATCTTCGATCTCGCCGAGGTCAAGAAAGCCAAAGTCATCGCGTCCGGCCTGCCCGCGGGCCCCGGCGCCGCGACCGGCCGAATTTATTTCAACGCCGACCGCGCCGTCGTCGCCGCCGAGAAAGGCGAGAAAGTCCTCCTCGTCCGCGTCGAGACTTCGCCCGAAGATTTGCGCGGCATGATCGCCGCCGAAGGCATCCTCACCGCACGCGGCGGTGTGTCCTCGCACGCCGCGCTCGTCGCGCGCCAGATGGGCAAAGTCTGCGTCTGCGGCGCGGCTGCGCTCCAAGTCGATTACGACCAGAAGACCGTCACCGTCTCCGGCTCGACCTACCACGAGGGCGATTTCCTCTCGATCGACGGCACCATCGGCGCCGTCTACGCCGGCCAGATCAAGACCGCCCCGTCGGAAATCATCGCCGGCCTCCTCCACGGCGACAAAGCCGCGCAGGCCACCACAAAGTTCAAGAGCTACGTGCTGCTGATGAAGTGGTGCGCGCAGGCCACCCGGATGTCCGTCCGCACCAACGCCGACACGCCCGAGCAGGCCGCGCAAGCCATCGCGTTCGGCGCCGTCGGCATCGGCCTCACCCGCACCGAGCACATGTTCTTCGAGGGCGACCGCATCGACGCCATGCGCGAGATGATCCTCGCCGGCAACCTCGCCGACCGCGAGGCCGCGCTCGCCAAACTCCTCCCCTACCAGCGCGACGACTTCTACGGCATCTTCAAGGCGCTGAAAGGCTACCCCGCCACCATCCGTTTCCTCGACCCGCCGCTGCACGAGTTCCTCCCGAACTCGGCGGAGCAGCAGGCCGCCCTCGCCGCCAAGCTCAGCATCGACGTGAAGAAAATCGAGCACCGCGTGCACGAGCTCCACGAGTTCAACCCGATGCTTGGCTTCCGCGGCTGCCGCCTCGGCATCAAGTATCCCGAGATCACCGCCATGCAGGCGCGCGCCGTCCTCGAAGCCGCCGCCGACGCCACGAAGGCCGGTTTCAAAGCGCACCCCGAAATCATGATCCCGCTCGTCGGCTTCAAGAAGGAACTCGATCTCCAGACCGCGCTCGTCCACGAAGTCGCCGCGAAAGTGCAGGCCGAGAAAAAGGTGAAAATCAAATACTCCGTCGGCACCATGATCGAGATTCCGCGCGGCGCGCTCACCGCCGACGAGATCGCGCAGACCGCCGAGTTCTTCAGCTTCGGCACCAACGATCTCACGCAAACCTGCCTCGGCATGTCGCGCGACGACTCCGGCTCCTTCCTCGGCGCCTATCAGGAAGCCGAGATCTTCAAGAAGAACCCGTTCGCGTCGATCGACCAGACCGGCGTCGGCCAGCTCATGCAGATCGCGATCGAGAAGGGCCGCCAGACGCGCCCCGACCTCAAGCTCGGCATCTGCGGCGAACACGGCGGCGATCCCGACTCGGTGAAGTTCTGCCACAAACTCGGCCTCACCTACGTCTCGTGCTCGCCGTATCGCGTGCCCGTCGCCCGCCTCGCCGCCGCCCAAGCCGCCATCGCCGACACCAAAAAGTAGAAACCGCAGGAGCGGCTTTCTTGTCCGCCATAGCCTTGGCGACGGCGGAATGCCGCGATCATTTCAAGCCCCGGAGCAATCCGGGGCTTTTTTATGCCACAAGCCCAGTCAGCGTTGAAGCGGGCAACGAACCGGTCGCAATTCGCGACCGGTTCACAGGAACACCACGGTCCACGATTTCTCTCCTACATCTTCCCCGAGATCGGCACCGTCATGGCTTCAACCGACTCACCGCCGCTTGGCTGGCAGAGGCGTCAGGATGAAACCACCCGACGGCGTAACCTTTAGCTCCAGCCGCGAACCACCTTTGAGTCCATACTTTCGCCGCACCGGTGCGGGAATCGTCACCCGTCCACGCGTCGAGAATCTCGCGGAATATCTGTCGGACGCTGACTTCATCTCGCGCACCATTCGGACGCAGGCCAGTCAGGCTGCAACTCCAAAATGAGACCTAAAGTCCGTGGTCTTAAAGTCGTCACTCCGCTAGTATCAGTGGGATGCCGCCCCAGGAACCCGCCCTCATAAAATTCGGAGCCAATGTCCGCACCAAGCGCGAAGCCAAAGACCTTTCTCAGGAAAAGCTCGCCGAGCTTGCCGACCTCGACC
>JANXWT010000460.1 GCA_025351035.1 Opitutia bacterium
ATGCAATTCACGATACTCGCCGCCACGCAGGTGGACGCTTTTTTGCGGCACACGCCGCTGGAGTCGATCTTCGTCCTCGCGCGCGAACTGGAGTTGCACGTGGCGCGGCGCTTCATGGATCGGGTGATTGCGCCGCAGCCGCCCGAGCCGTCGGCGGAGGCGCTCAGCCGCATCCTCGCGGCCTCGACGAAATCGCCAAAGGGCGCCGCGGCGCTGAAACACAATCAAGAAACCGCGGTGGAGTGGCAGCGGCGTTTCCGCGCGGAGGAAAATTACCTGCCCATCCCGAAACCCGAGGGAAAGGCGGCGGGCATCGGGGATTTGTTCACGGATTATTTTGCGCCGGTGAAGAACTGGCTGGCCCCGGCCGGGGCGGCGCTCGCCGGCGAGCTGGCGTTGCGCTACCGCGCCTGGCGGTTTGAGCGCGGCGTGCAGACCTACGCCGACCAGATTGAGGCGGCGCTGTCGGTCATGCAGGACACCGCGTTGCTGGAAAAAATCCGCGCGGAAGGCTGGCGCGTAATCCTCGACGAGGCGCAGGACACCGATCCGCAGCAGTTCGCTGTGCTCGTGGAAATCACCCGGCCGCCCGGCGCGGAGCCGGGGACGTGGCCGCATGACACTGGTCAGGGCGACGGCCCGCGACCCGGACATTTTTGTATGGTCGGCGACGGCCAGCAAGCCATCTACGGCAGCCGCGCGGACATCCGGAATTTCCAAAAACATCTCGATGCGTTCCAGCGCGGCGACGGCGGCGAACTGCTGACGTTTGGCGTCACGTTTCGCGCACCGCACCGCGTGATCGAATTGCTGAACGCGACGCTGCCGGCCGCGTTTGGCACCGCGCGCACTCACAACCTCGGTCTGCCGCCGGCGGAGGGCGCGCCCGCGCCGTTGCGCCAGGTGCGTTACGAAACTCTGTTTGCCGGACCGCAAAACGTCGCGGGCGCGGCCGGCGTGCTGCCGCTCAGAGCGGCAGCGGGCGCGGCCGGCGTGAATGAAAAGCTCGCCGCCGAGGTGCGGCAGATTGCCGCGTATTTGAAAACGCACGGCCCGGCCGGCGTGGGCGCGCGGCACTTGGGCGAAATTTGTCTGCTCGCGCCGCGCAACGGCTGGCTGCTGACGGCGCGCAAGGAACTCGAGGCCGCGGGCCTGAAGGTGGCGTTGCAGATGCGCAAGAACCGCAACGGCGACAATCCCGTCTATGCGTGGATGAGCGGCCTGCTCGCGGCACTGGGCGACCCGGACAATTTGTTCGAGTGGACCGGCGTCCTGCGGGAAATCTTTACTGTGAGCGACGCGCAGATCGCAGAGCAGTTGCGGGCGGAGAAAAAATTCCACTGGGACGAGCCGGAGCGGCATCCCGAGCCAATGCGCAGCGCGTTGGCGGTGCTGCAGCCGTTTGTCGGACGCGTCGATGCCGAGGGCGACCCTCTCGAAAAATTCGCGTCGGATCTCGCGGTGGCCTGCGGCCTCGCGGAGCGCGCCCGCCTGCTCGATCCGAGCGGCGCGCTGACCGGGGAGCTGGAGCGGTTGTTTGCCGAGGCGGCGGAGCTGGGCATGGCGGGCGCGGGGCCGCGGGCGTGGTTGCGCGAGTTGCTGAGGAAGCTCGACGACGGCCGGCCGGCCGGCAAGCCGAGCGACGATGCGCTCAACCTGCTCACGGCGCATTCGGCGAAGGGTTTGGAGTGGCCGGTGGTGATCCCGCTCGGGCTCTGGCGCAAGATCGGCGTGCCGGCGGAGACGGGGCTGCGGCTCGTGATGGATGCGGCGGGCACGCCGCAGGTTTATTTCGACAGCGCGAGTCTGCCCGAGGCGGCGAAGGAGGCGCGGGAACGCGAGCGCCTGCGCGAGCTCGGGCGCTTGCTCTATGTCACGCTCACGCGGCCGCGCCGCGCACTCGTGCTGCCGTGGGGGGCGGAGTTTGCCCAAGCGGAGGAGGGGAGCTTTGCGGAGTTGTGGGGCGCGAAACTCGACGAGGTCGCGGCGTGGATTCCGCCAGCAGCGGAGCCGGCGGAAAGCATCATGGCACCGGAGCGTGAAATTATTTTGCCGGTCGTGGTCGCCGAGGGACTTTTCCCAAGTGGTCCGGCGCGGTTGTTGCCGCACCAACTGGCGCACCGGCCCGATTTGCCGCGCACGGCCCGGCACGAGTCGGCTCTCGATGAGCCGGCACCGGCGCGCGGTCGCGAGGACCCGATCGACTACGGGGTGTGGTGGCACGAGACCCTGGAGTTTGTGCGCTGGGACGCGGCCGACGCAGTGATCGACGAGCATCTGCGGGGCGCGCTGACGGAGGCGCAGCACTTGGGATTGGCGGAGCGCGCCGCGCGCGAATTGGCGTTGCTGCGGGCTTCGCCGCTGTGGTGCGAGCTGCGCGACCCGCGCTGGCGCGTGCTCGCCGAGCTGAGCGTCACGGCGCCGTTGCGCACCGACGCGTGGGTGGACGGAGTGATTGATCTGGTGGCGCACGATGCCGCGACGGGGGAATTGCTCGTGATCGACTGGAAGACGAACCACCGCCGGCCCGGCGAGAGCGGGGAGGAGTTGCTCGCGAGGCTCTTGACGGAATACCGGCCGCAGTTGGAAGCCTACGGCGCGTGCCTCGCGCAGTTTTTCCCGGAGTGCCGCATCCGGCTCGGCGTCTATGCGAGCGGGGCGGGGGAATGGCGGGTCCTGTGAGCGAGGCGGCGTTTTCCAAAATGTGCTTTACAGGGCCGCAGGCGCGCCGCACGGTGCCGAGAATCATCTGCCAACACCATGGGAAATCTTAAGAAAAAGCGCCGACTGAAAATGTCGAAACACAAACGCCGGAAACGCCTGAAAGCCAACCGCCACAAGAAGCGCACTTGGCAAAAGTAAGCCGCCCCCCCCTTGCGCGATGCTTGAATCCTGTCAGACCCGCCCGGTTTCCCGGCGGGTTTTTTCGTGCCCGCGTGTCCCCGATCGCCTCGTAAATTACCTAGTAATCATTAACGCGCAAAGGACTGAGGTGAATTTTGTCTTGTCAGTGATGCGGCGCGCGCCAACTTTCCCACCTGTCATCCAACTGACTTTTACTTGGCCTTTAGTGCGGTTCAGCTAGCGTCCGGTTTCTCGCGGCTCAAATCTCCTCAAGCCCAACCCAAAACTTTCCAACCCCACCCGCATGTTTTTCGCCACCACGAGCAAGGGATTCTGCGTCGAGATCGGTGAGCACAATGCGCTCATCGCCAGACTTTCGCAGAACGATGCTCCGATCATGGTCGAGGAGCTCAAGGAGCTTGCGCGCGCCGACGCGGAAGCGCTGGTGGAGTATATCAAGCTCATGGAAGGCAAAGGGCAGACTGGATACGCGCTGGCCAAATGCAGCGTCTACCCCGCCCGCCGAGTGGTGCGGCGCCAGACCCTCGATCTCAAGCGGGTCAAGGAACCCGCCTACTTCAACGAGATTCTCTCCCAGCAATTCCGCATCGAGTCCGAGAAATATACGGTCCGCGTCCTCAATTCCGCCGATGGCAGCGAATACGATGCCGTCAAGGCCACGCAGAAGGAAGTCCTGTTTTGCGGCGTGCCGTCCGATGACATTATCAGCACGCAGGAACAATTGCTGGAGATGGGCGTTTACCCGGAGCGGCTCGAACTCGGCACGGTCGCCACGCTCGGGGCGCTCGTCAGCTACCAGGCCTTCAAGCAGAATAAGTCTCCCATTCTCGTCCTCGAAATCGGCGCAGAGGTCACGCAGTGCTTCATTCTCGGGGCCGAAGGCGTCGAAATCTCGCGGCCCATTGCGAGCGGCACCGCGGCGATGATCCCGGTGGTGCAGAAGGAACTTGGGCTGAAGGACGAGGAGTCCGCCAAGAAACTTTTCTACTCCAATACCTTTGATTTCACGAGCATGGGCGAGGCGCTCATCAAGAAACTGCTCAAGGAGCTTCACGCCTCCATCGGCTTTTACGAGGTGCAGACCGGCCAGTCGATTGGCAGTGTGCTTTGCACCCAATTGCCCCCCAACCTCGGTTGGCTCAGCGCCACCATGGCGGGTGCGCTCGGTGTCCCCCAATTCAAGATGGATCTCGTGCCTTGGCTTGAGGCGCAAAACATCCGGTTCGCTGATGGCGTCACCCCCAATCCTCCGGACGAACGGTGGGTCGGGCTCTTCGCCCTCATGGTCTCCTCCCATAACAATGTCGCTCCAGTCGCTGCTGAAGAAAAAAAGTGACGCTCAGCCGGCGACCGCGCCGCTGTGGCATCCGAATTTCCGCAACTTTGAACGGTTGCCG
>JANXWT010000473.1 GCA_025351035.1 Opitutia bacterium
GGCGAGATTTCGGCGTTCGCGCTCACCGAAGCCGGCGTCGGTTCCGACCCCGCGCGCATGACGACGAGGGCTACGCCGACTGAGGATGAGGAAGCCTTCCTCCTTACGGGCGAAAAACTCTGGTGCTCGAACGGCACGCGCGCCGGTCTGCTCGTCGTCGCCGCGCAGACGCCACCGAAAATGGTGGACGGCAAGCCGCGCACACAAATCACCGCCTTTGTCGTCGAGGCGAAGGCACCCGGCGTCGAGGTCGTGCATCGCAGCCAGTTCATGGGCCACCGGGCAATCTACAACGGCGTGCTGCGCTTCACCAATGTCCGGGTGCCGCGCGCCAACGTCGTCGGCGGCGAGGGCCGCGGCCTGAAAGTCGCGCTGACCACGCTCAACGCCGGCCGCCTCTCGATTCCCGCCGCCAGCATCGGCGTGGCGAAGCGCTCGCTGCAGATCGCGCGCGAGTGGGGCGCGGCGCGCATCCAGTGGGGCGTGCCGATCGGCCAGCACGCGGCCGTCGCCGAGAAAATCCGCCGGATCGCCGCCCATGCGTTTGCGATGGAGGCCATGCTCATCACCACTGCGCGCATCGTCGACCGCGACAAGCTGGCGGACATCCGCCTCGAGGCCGCGATGTGCAAGCTCTGGGCGACGGAGAAAGCGTGGATGTGCCTCGACGAAGTCATGCAGATTCGCGGCGGCCGCGGCTACGAGACCGAGCAGTCGCTCATCGCGCGCGGTGAGAAACCGTATCCGGTCGAGCGCCTGATGCGCGACAACCGCGTGTCGACCGTCTTCGAAGGCTCTTCGGAAATCATGCGCCTGTTCATCATGCGCGAGGCGCTGGACCCGCATCTGAAAATCGCAGGCATCGCGCTCAACTCCGAGCGCCCGTGGAGCGAGCGCATCAAGAGCGCGCTGCAGGCGGCGGCGTTCTACGCTTTCTGGTATCCCCGGCAGTGGCTGCCTTTTGGCGGTGGAGTGCCGGAGGACATGCACCCGCATCTCGCGGACTACATGGATGACGTGGCCGCGCTCAGCCGCCGCATGGCCCGCACGCTTTTCCACCAGATGGTGATTCACGGCGTGAAGCTGGAGAAGCGCCAGGTGCAGCTGGCCCGCATCGCCGACATCGGCGCCGACCTTTTCGCCATCGCGGCGACCTGCGTCTACGCGCAGAAGCTGCGGCGTGACGGCGAGCCCGAGGCCAAGGTTTTCATGCTCGTCGACGACTTCCACGCGCAGGCGATGACCCGTATCAGGCAAAACTTCGCCGGCATCGCTGACAACGCCGACGAGCACGGTTACGCGCTCGCCCAGCAGGTGATCGCCGGCGAGCACCAATGGATCGAGCGCGGGATTGTCTGAGCGCGCCAGTGGGCCAAACATTCGACGGTTTATTCAGACGCCGCCGGCCAGTTGGCTCAGAGCGGCGAGTTGCCGCGCGTGCTGTAGCTCGCGGTCGCGGAGGCCCGCCGGCACCGCGCGCTCGGCGCAATCGGCGATGGCGCAGCGCTCGCAAGTATCGCCGACGGTGCGCACGGGGAGCGCGGGATCGCTCCAGAAACGCACGGCGTGCTTCAGGGCGTCGTTCAGTTGGAAGCCGATCGTGACGCACGAATTCATGCCGGCGTCGAGGTTCTGCGGATGGGCTAGGGCGATGGAGAAATATTCGTCCTGCGTGGCGTAGAAGCGCGAGCGTTGCGCGCAGACGACGGTGGCGGCGGAGCCACTGGCCTTCTGCTGTTCCTCGAACAGCCGGAGCGCATCGAGCGAGACCCAGCGGCGGCAGTAGTGCTCGTCGACGCCGATGCTGTGCGAGGCGTGCATGCGCTGGTAATGGAGCTCCTTGCCGATGCGCACTTGCGGCGTGCCCCGGCGGTGGTCGAAACGCACGAAATACATCTGCTCCAAACCGAAATAGCGTGGCACGATCTGCGAGAGCCGGTGAAAGAACATCTCGGGCGTCGCCTGGTATTTTCTTTTGATCTCGAGCAGGGCGTCGCCGTTCCAGACGGGGCGGGCGAGAAACTGGCGGAGATCGGCGGCGAGCAGCTCGCGGTTGAGCAGCAGGGCGCCGGCGAAATAGGACGCGCGGAAATTGCCGAGCAATTGGTCGAAGGAATCGACTTTCACGATGGGCGAAGTCGTGACGGCTTCGCGCTGGCCGAGCTGCCGATGTCCGATTTCGCGGGCGAGGAGGAAGGCACGCTGCCATTCGGCGAGGCGCGGGTTGAGCAGCAGGCGGGGGCGGGCGGTGTCGCCATGCAGCGTGATGGCGCGCAGGTCGCGCAGCTCGGCGTGGCCGGCGAGCGTGCAGTCGTCGATGGTGTAGCCACAAACCTTCACCAGGTGATTGCGCAACTGGGTGAGATCGGGCGCGGGGCGGCGCTCCCAGTCTTGCGCGACGCGGAAGGCTTCGGCGGCCTGCTCGATGTCCTCGAAATAGTTCTTGTTCTGCTCGACGTGCGAGCGCATGGCGGCGAGCAGGAGATGCTCGATCTTCACGTCGAAGCGGCGGGCGATCTTCACGAAAGTGTCGAAGAGCGCGCTGATCTTTTGCGGCTCGTCGGCCATCATCGCGAGCAGGCCGGTTGGGGTAAGGCCGAAAACTTCAAGCGGGATTTCCTGGAGGATGCCGGACTTGAGCACGCCGGAGAGCGGGTGGAGTTTCTCGCCGAGATGGAGCGAGACGAGGTCGTCGAAGCTCACGCCGAGGGCCTTGGCGAGGGAGAGAATTTTCTCGGGCTTGGGATATTTTTTACCCTTCTCGATTTCGTTGAGGTAGGAGATGGCGATGCCGGCGCGACCGGCGAGCTGCTTGAGCGAGAGAGCCTGCTGCTTGCGGAGCTGGTTGAGTTTCAGGCCGAGGATGAAGCGGAGATTCTGCCCGCTCGGTGGCACGGCGGCGGCTTTGGGCGGAAGGATGGCGGTGGGCATGGCGGCGGAGGTGCCGGCGGCAGTGTCATATAATACGTGACACTTTTCCGGAGGCGCGGGTGGTTCAGGGGTCGATGAAGAGGTCGGGGAAGGGGCGGTCGGCGTAGACGGGGTCGTGGGCGTAGCGGCGGAAATCCGTCCAGCCACGGGTGCGGAGAAAATCCTCGTCGAGGAGCGACTGGCCGTTGAGCGACTGGTCGGTGGTCGCGAGGATTTCGAGGGCGGCGTCGGCCATGATGTCGGGGGTGCGGCAGCGCGGCATGAGCTGGGCGCCGACCGCGAATTCGATGGCGGCCGTGGCGATGGTGGTGCGCGGCCAGAGAGTGGTGACGGAGATCTTGTCCGGGGCGAACTCACCGGCCATCCCGAGCGAGAGGATCGTCATGCCGAACTTGGAAAGCGTGTAGGGCGCGTGCGGCGCGAGCCATTTCGCGCGGAGGTTGAGCGGCGGAGAAAGGCTGATGATGTGCCCCCCGCCCGCTTTCTGCAGCAGGGGCAGCGCGGCCTTGGCACAGATGAACACGGCGCGCGCATTCACCTGCTGCATGAGGTCGTAGCGCTTGACGGGCGTGTTGGCCACGTTGGTGAGCTGGATAGCGCCGGCGTTGTTGATGAGGGCGTCGAGTTTGCCGAATTCCTTTTCCACGGCGGCCATCAGGCCGGTGACTTGGGTTTCCTCGCGCACATCGACTTGCAAGGGCAGGGCCCGGACGCCAAGCGCGCGGACTTCCTCAGCCACAGTGTGGATGGTGCCGGGCAACTTGGCGTGCGGCTCGGCGGACTTGGCGGCGATGACGATGTTCGCGCCCTCGCGGGCGGCGGCGAGCGCGATGGCCCGGCCGATGCCGCGGCTGGCCCCGGTAACAAGGATGGTGCGGGCGAGGAGACGTTTCATGGGAAGACGACGTTGTGCATCTTGCGCTCATGCGCCTGGCGGTGGCGAAAATGCAGGGTGAGGGTGAATTGCGCGGCGATCAGCCCGTCCGCATCAACCAGCGAGAGAGAAAAATCGCGGTCGATCTTTTTCTCGTGCTCGAGCGCGGCGCGGATCTCGGCGATGTCGCGGGGTTGGATCCGGGCGCGGGCGAAGAGATCGCCGCGGCCCGGTCGGAGGTAATCAATTTTGGCCGACTTCATCCAGACATGGTAGTTGGGTCCGAGATGCGCGGCGACCAACACAGCATGCAACGGATCAATCGCGGCATACATTGAGCCGCCATAAATCGTCCCGTGGATGTTGCGGGTCGCCCGGCCCAGCGGCAGCCGCAAACGGGCCTCAAGCAAATCTTCCGCGATGTAAGTGATGCGGGCTCCGGTGTTCCGGAATGCTGGATACCAGTTGAAGCGCCAGCGCAGGAGTTTGATTTTCCACGACTCAGCCATAGGGCGATTTCACGCCATCGAATGAGCCGATGGCGAAATGGCGAGGAGAATAATCATTCACGGCGAATATTCGCTTGAAATAACTAATCATCTCCACCTGTTTTATTTACACGCTTGGAATCCAACTGATTTTCAGGCGAGCGAAACGTTCGATCCTTTCGGCAACCGACGCCATGGCGCACACACAACTGACCAGAAAATGGCCTAGCTTGGACAAGGAAACCACCTTGGAACTCCAAGGCCGCAAACTCCATGCCTATCTGCGGGACTGCGTGCTGCCCTTTTCCTTGCACTACCAAAAAATCTTTGCGGAGCACGGTTTGTCTGCGTCTGATTTCCGCGCGGTCAACGACCTGACCAAGCTTCCTTTTACTCGGAAGGAAGACTTGCTCTCGACCCCCGAAGCTCCGCGCAAGGCACTCGACTTCGTGCTCAAACCAGATCCGGCGGTGCTTGCCAAACGCCCCGGGGTGATCCTGCGATCGCTGCTCCGGGGCCGTGCGCATGAGAAAGACCGGCTCGAACGCGAATGGCGGCCGACTTTCATGACGAGCACCACGGGTCGCTCTACGGAGCCAGTGGCCTTTCTCTACTCTCAGCACGACATCAGGAATCTCGGCATCGGGAGCGGGCGCATTGCCGACTTTGGCAAGCGAAACTCCGACGACCGGATGCTCAACATGTTCCCCTTCGCCCCGCATCTGGCTTTTTGGTATATGTATTATTCAAGCATCCAGAACAACATCTTCGCCCTCGCCACCGGTGGCGGCAAGGTGATGGGCACCGAGGGCAATCTCCGTGCGATCCAAAAGTTAAGGCCCACGGTCCTCGCGGCGATGCCGACATTCGTCTACCACGTGCTCACGCAGGCGGTGGAGGAGAAACTCCGGCTGGAAGGCATCAAAACGATTTTGCTCGGCGGCGAAAAAGTCGCCGACGGCACGCGGCGCAAACTCGCGGAGCTTTGTGTGCAGCTCGGTTCGCCCGGCGTGCAAGTCGTGGCGACTTACGGCTTCACCGAAGCCAAACTCGCGTGGGGTGAATGTCCTTTTCCCCCGGGGCACCAGCCGACCGGCTATCACACTTATCCGGACATGGGGATCTTTGAGGTCATCGATCCGGAGAACGGCACCGTGCAACCGGAAGGCAAAGGCGGCGAGATTGTTTGGACCCCGCTTGAGGCGCGCGGCACCGTCGTGCTCCGCTACCGCACCGGCGACTTCATCGAACAAGGTCTTACCTACGAGCCCTGTGATTGCTGCGGGCATCGCATGCCGCGTCTCATGGGGAAAATCTCCCGCGTCTCCGACTTCCGTTCGCTGCGCTTCCAGAAAGTCAAGGGCACGATCATCGATTTCAACGAGCTGGAGCATCTCCTCGACGACGTGCGCGGCGTCGGCTCGTGGCAGATCGAGTTGCGCAAGGCACACGACGACCCGCTCGAGATCGACGAAATCGTTCTACATGTGTCCCGCACCGGCGACAGCACCGAGGCGGCCCTGACCGCTGCGATCGCCAACCTCATGCAGGCGCACTTCGAAATCCGGCCCAATCGGATTGATTTCCACTCGGAAGAAGAGATTCGCGGTCTCCAGAAGGTCGGCGTATCGCTCAAGGAACAAAAGCTCGTCGACAACCGCCCCGCGGCCAGACCGGCTCCCTTTCCGCCCCGGCCTGCGCCGTCCAGCCAGCACCTCCAGGAATCCAACCCATGAAAGAACCGCTCTACATCGTCGACGGCGTGCGCACGCCCTTTGCCAAGATGGGCACGACCCTCGCTGCGTGCGGCGCCGACGAACTTGGCCGCACCGCCGCTGCTGCCGTCCTCGCTCGCACCGCCCTTGATCCGGCGCTGATCGACGAAGTCGTCTTCGGTTGCGTCGGCAATCCCGTCGAGGCTTCCAATGTCGGCCGCGTCATCGCGCTCCGCGCGGGCGTGCCGGAGTCGGTCCCGGCCATCACCGTCTCGCGCAACTGCGCTTCGGGTTTCGAGGCCATCACGCAGGCCTCCGACAAAGCCGCCAATGGTCGCGGCGACATTTTCCTCGTCGGCGGTGCCGAGAGCATGAGCAGCTATCCGCTCATCTACAACGCGAGCGCCGTGAAGAAATACGCCGCACTCGGCAAGGCCAAGACCGCCGGCCAGAAACTCGGCGCGCTGATGGCGTTTCGTCCTTCCGATTTCTCCCCGCGCATCGCGCTGATGCTCGGGCTCACCGACCCAGTGTGCGGGCTCGGCATGGGCCAGACCGCCGAATTGCTCGCACGCGACTGGCGGCTTACGCGCGACATGCAGGACAAGTTCGCCGTGCGCTCCCATCAGCGCGCCGAGGCGGCACGCACGAAATTCAAGGATGAGATCACCGTCGTCTACCCGCGCGGCAGCCGCGACGCCAAGGCGGTCGACGCCGACAACGGCGTGCGCGACGGCCAGACGATGGAAGCACTCGGCAAACTCAAAGCCGTCTTCGACAAGCGTGGCGGCACCGTCACCGCCGGCAACGCTTCGCAGATCACCGACGGCGCCGTGGCGCTCGTCGTGATGACCGAGGCCGGACTCAAACGCACCGGTCTCAAGCCGATCGGCAAACTCGTCGGCTTCGCCTACGCCGGCTGCGAGCCGGCCCGTATGGGCCTCGGCCCGGTCTATGCGATGGCCAAGGCGGAGAAACTCACCGGCTTCAAGCTGGCCGACGCCGACCTCATCGAAATCAACGAGGCCTTCGCCGCGCAGGTGCTCGCCTGCCGCGCGGCCGCCGCGTCGGAGGAATTTTGCCGCAAGCACCTCGGCCGCGACTCCGCGCTCGGCGAAATCCCGCTCGACAAACTTAACGTCAACGGCGGCGCCATCGCACTTGGCCATCCGGTCGGCGCTTCCGGCGCGCGCCTCGTGCTCACGGCGCTGCGCGAACTCCACCGGCGCGGCGGCAAGCGCGCCCTCGTCTCGCTCTGCATCGGCGGCGGCCAAGGCGGCGCGCTCTGGCTCGAAACCGTCTGACCCGATCCGACCATGAACATTTCACTTTCCTTTGGCGACGACGGCATCGCCCTGCTCACGTTCGACCGGCCGAACTCTTCCGCCAACGTCTTCGATGTTCCCGCGCTGGAGGAACTCGACGTGCACCTCGCGACGCTCGAAACGCGCCGTGACCTGAAGGGCGTCGTGCTCATCAGCGCGAAGGCGAAAATTTTCATGGCCGGCGCCGACCTGAATTCTTTCGCGAAAAATGTGACCGTCGAAAGCCGCGGCCACACCGTCGACCTCGGTCACCGGATTTTCACGCGTCTCGAGCGCCTGACGATTCCCTCGGTGGCGGCCATCAACGGCATCTGTCTCGGCGGCGGCTGCGAACTCGCGCTCGCGTGCGACTGGCGCGTGGCGTCCATGGACAAGTCCACGAAGATCGGCCTGCCGGAAACGCAGCTCGGCATCCTGCCCGCGTGGGGCGGATCCGTGCGCCTGCCGCGACTCATCGGTCTGCCGGCGGCGCTCGGCATCATTCTCGCG
>JANXWT010000497.1 GCA_025351035.1 Opitutia bacterium
GCGCGGGCGTCTTTGCCGGCGGTCTTGCCGAGCGTGGTGGTGTCGGCGGTGGCGTCGAGGATGTCGTCGACGATCTGAAACGCCAAACCGAGATGCCGGCCGGCGTCGCGCAGGGCCGCGAGATGGCCTTCGTCCACCCCGCCGCAAATCGCGCCGGCGGAGAAGGCGGCGGCAATCAGCGCGGCCGTCTTGTTGTGATGGATGAAAACGAGCTCGTCTGCCGTCGTGCCGGTTGATTTCTCGGCGAGGAGATCCTCCATCTGGCCGCCGATGAGCCGCTCGCTGCCGGCGGCGTCGGCGAGCTCGCGGAGCAGGGCAGCGACGATGACGGGCGCGGTCGCGTAGTGCCGCGCGATGAGTTGGAACGAAAGGGTCAGCAGCGCGTCGCCGGCGAGCAGCGCCGTGGGCTCGTCGAACTGCTTGTGCGCCGTCGGGCGGCCGCGGCGCAGTTCGTCGTCATCCATGCAGGGGAGGTCGTCGTGGACGAGTGAATAGGTGTGCAAGCACTCGAGGGCGACGGCGGCGGGCAGGGGATTGATGCGCGGGCCGAAGGCGTCGGCCGTGGCGAGCAGCAGGACGGGCCGCAGACGCTTGGCGCCGGCCTTGCCAGACTCGGCACCGCCGGCTTGCAGACTGTAGCGCATGGCTTCGTGCAGGCGGGCGGGCCGCGTGTCACCGGGGGGTGTCAGCTCGTCGATGCCGCGCTCGACGCGTTGGCGGTAGGATTCGAGTTGGCGGGTGAAGTCCATGGGGCGGTGCGCCGACGACAACGCGCTTCGGCTTCCGAGGCAAGCCGGGGAGCCGGAATTCTGCTGGCCTTCGGCCAAGAACAGTCTCGCCAAGCCCACGCGCCGCACCCATATCCTACACGAAATTCCCGCATGCCCACCTATGAATACGAATGCTCCAAGTGCCATCAGGAATTTGAAGTTTTCCAGTCCATGAACGATGCACCTCTGAAGACTTGCCCGAAGTGCGGCCGGGCCGGGGTGCGCCGGAAGATTGGCGGCGGAGCCGGACTGATTTTCAAAGGCACGGGCTTCTACATCACCGACTACAAGAATAAATCCGCCGCACCCGCGCCAACTGCGGAGAGCAAGCCGGCCGCCGCGACCAAGCCCGCTGGCAGCGAAGGCAAATCCGCTCCGGCGGCCGAAAAGAAAACCGCGTCGAAGTCCGCGGCCAAATCTTCCCACAAATAACCCCCTGTTCCCGTGAATAAGAAAATCGACAAGGCACTCTACGGACCCAGCACAATCGAAGTCGCACTCGGCGCGGTGCTGGGCCTCCTGCTCGGCGTCGGCGTGGCCTGTGGTTTTTTGATGCTCAAGCCCGTGAAGGTCGTCAAAGAACCGCCGAAGGAAACGGTCGCCGGCGCAGTCTACTATCTGCCCGGTTTGGAAAACAACGTGAAGGGCCGGGGCTGGCCGCAAAAGCAGCAGAGCCTCATCGCCGGTGGCAGCGTTGTATTGACCGAGGAAGAGTTGAACACATGGGCCATCACGATGCATCCCGGCGCGGCGGCGGATCCCGCGAAGCCGGCCGCTCCGGCTAAGCCCGGCGCCAAACCCGCGCCGACTCCGGCCAAGCCCGCACCGGCCGCCGCTCCCGCGCCGGCGTCCACGGGATTTCTGACGGGTGGCACGGTGAATTTTCGCATCAAGGACGGCAAACTGCAGATCGGGACGAAATGCACGGTCAGCATCGTCGGTTTTTCGCAGGAAATGTTGGTGGTTGCCACCGGCGGTTTCAAGAAAAGCGGGGCGAGTTTTGTTTTCGCGCCCGAGACCATCTACGTCGGCTCCTGCCCGGTGCACAGGATTCCTGGAGTGGCGGCGCCGTTGCTCCGCAAACTCACGGCACTCCAACCCGTATCCGACGAGCTGCGCGCCGCCTGGGACCGTTTGACCTCGGTCAGCCTCGAAGGCTCCACCCTCCGTCTCGCCGCGCCGTAACGCGCTCCGCGCCGTCTCCTCCGCGGCAGTGTCGAAGAACCTGAAAAACATCGGCATCGTGGCGTCGGCCACGGTCGTGTCGCGGGTCCTCGGCCTCATCCGCGAGATTTTCATTGCCGCCGTGCTCGGCACGAGCGCGCTCAACTCGGCTTTCGTTTCGGCGTTCACCCTGCCGAATCTTTTCCGGCGACTGCTGGGCGAGGGGGCCCTGACGGCGGCTTTCGTGCCGACGATGGCGCAGGAGTTAGAACACCAGCAGCGTGCCGGGGCGTTTTCGCTCGTTAGCAAGGTGGCCAGTTGGCTACTCGTCGTCACGTGCGGCCTCGTGCTCGTCGCGATGCTGGTTTTCAGCAATGCCGAGCCACTGCTGCACTCGGCCGGTCGCTTTGGCGTCGCACCCGACACCGCGCAACGCCTGCTGCTGGGCGCCGACCTCGCGGTCATCTTGTTTCCCTACATGATTTTTGTGTGTCTGGCGGCGGCTTTCAGCGCGGCGTGCCAGGTGCTCGGCCGCTTCACCGAGCCGGCGCTGTCGCCGATCTGGTTGAATCTTGCCATCATCTCGGCGCTGGGGCTCGGCGGCTGGTGGGCGTGGGACGCGCCGGCGCGCGTGAATCTCCTCTGCGGCGGCGTGCTCGTCGGCGGCTTCCTCCAGATGATCGTGCCGGCCACCGTGCTGTGGGGCGAAGGCTGGCGACCCAGCTTCGACCTGCGCCGCGATGAGCGCGTGAGCGAGATCGTGCGGCTGATGGCGCCGACGATCATCGGGTCGGCGATCTATCTCATCAACATTTCCGTCTCCCGCTTCATCGGACTCTCGCTGAACGACCACGCCGCGTCGGTGCTGAATCTCGCCACGCGCGTGATGGAGTTGCCCATCGGCGTATTCACGGCGGCGATTGCCACGGTAGTTTTCCCGCTCATCGCGCGCCACGCCTCGCGGCAAGATTGGACGCACCTCGGCCACGATTACCACAAGGGCCTGCGGCTCGTCCTCGTAATCAATGTGCCCGCGGCGGTGGGACTCGCACTCCTCAGCGAGCCCATCGTGCGGCTGCTGTTCCAGCGCGGGGCGTTTCATCCGAGCGACACCACGCTGATGACGCCCATCCTCGCAGTCTACGCGCTCGGGCTGCCTTTCCTCTCGTTTACGAGTCTGGCGTTGCGCGGATTCTACGCGCTGAAAGACACCGCCACGCCGGTGCGCGCGGCGATGTTGAGCTTTGTTGTGAACATCGTGTTGAGCGTCGTGCTCATGCGTTGGCTCTCGACCGTCGGGCTCGCGCTCGCCGGCAACCTCGCGGTGCTCGTGCAGGCTTGGTTCCTGCAGACACGGCTGGCGCGCAAGCTGGCGGGACTCAACCTCGCCCCGCAGTTGCCCAATCTCGGCAAGATCGTCGTCGCCACGACGGTGATGGGACTCGCGGTCTACGCGGGCCTGTGGGGCATCGAGAGCTTGGCATTGGCACCGAAGCTGCGCGACACTCTTGCCGTCGTCGGTTTGATCCCGGTCGCGTGCGGCGTCTACGCAGGATTGCTCTGGCTGTTAAAGATCGAAGGCCGCGAGGAGCTGGAAGCGCTGCTCGCAAAAATCCGGGCGATATTTGCGAACTGAGCCGGCACAGCGCGCTTGATTTTGGCGCGAACATCCGTTGGCGACATGATTGCCGTTTGGCGGATCGCTGACCGTGTGTCACCGTGAGCGCATGGAAAAGACCGAAGCACGCTTGGCTCCGTTGCTGTTCGCCCTGGATCCCGGCATCCGCTATGGGCCGCAATACCAACCGCTGATGCCGCTCAGACAGGGGCATCTCTCGGTCGGGCTCGAATCGGACACCGATCCGGTTGCCGTAGCCAAATCGGTTGCGCAAAAGCTCAGTTTGCCAATTTGAGTGCCCAAAAATATTCTCCTCCCATGAACCAACCCGCAATTTTCCCGCAGTGGTCCACGCCGTTGGTGGCCGATGCGTGCATGCGTCTCAAGTTGCCTCTGCGCACTGCTCCGGCTGGGCTGCGGCCCGTCGCGCCCGGCATACGCGTGCACGGGCCGGTGCGCCCGGTGCGGCACTACGGGAGCGTGGATGTGTTCATCGAGGCTGTGCAGGATTCGGCTCCGGGTGAGGTGCTGGTGATCAATAATGGCGGGCGCACCGACGAGAGCTGCATCGGCGACCTCACCGTGCTTGAGGTGCGGGCCGGCGGGATGGCGGGAGTGGTTCTCTGGGGCCTGCACCGCGACACGCCCG
>JANXWT010000006.1 GCA_025351035.1 Opitutia bacterium
ATCATGGCGGCGAATGTTTTCTTCATCATCATCCCCGGGCAGAAACGCATGGTCGCCGCGATGCGCGCCGGCACCGCGGTCGATCCCATGGACGGCCAGCGCGCGAAGCAGCGCAGTGTGCATAACAATTACTTCACGCTCCCGGTGCTGTTCATCATGGTGAGCAATCACTACGCGTCCACCTACAGCCACCCGCAGAATTGGGCGGTGCTGATGCTGATGGCGGCGGCGGGCGTGAGCATCCGGCATTTTTTCAATCGCAAGCACAAGGGCGTCTACGCGTGGCAGTATCCCGCGCTCGGCGCCGTATTCCTCGGCCTCGTCGCGTGGTGGACCGCTCCGCGCATCGTCCCGCTCCCGCCGGTGACGGGCGAGGTTACTTTCAACCGCGTGCGCGCCATCATCGGCCAGCGCTGCGTGACGTGCCATTCGCCGGCGCCGACATTTCCGGGCTACACGCAACCTCAGGCCGGCGTGCTCCTGCACACTCCCGCCGACATCGTGCAAAACGCGCAGCGCCTCTACCAACAGGTCGTCGTCACGCGCATCATGCCGCTCGGCAACATCACGCAGATCACCGACGAGGAACGCGCGGTCATCGCCGCGTGGATCAAGGCCGGCGCGAAGATGGAGCCGTAGGGCAAAATGAACAGAATGGCGGACGGGAATTGGATTCTATTCTGTGCATTTTGTGCATTCTGTCTGAACAATCTTCCATGCACTGGGCTGACACACCGATTCACTTCATCGATTTTGAGGGCAGCGGCGCGTCCGGCATCCTCGAGTTTGGCGTCGTGACGCTGCGCGGTGGGGAGCTCGAGGCA
The DNA here is from genome assembly GCA_025351035.1 of Opitutia bacterium. Taxonomy (GTDB): domain Bacteria; phylum Verrucomicrobiota; class Verrucomicrobiia; order Opitutales; family Opitutaceae; genus JACQFT01. Next base: position 825 of record JANXWT010000006.1, read on the forward strand.
GTGCATACGCGGCTGTGCCGGCCGGTCGGGCGAGTCACCGCCGAGGACACCGCAGTGCATGGACTCGACGCGGCGGCGCTGGCGGCGCAGGCGCCGTTCACCGACGAGTGGGAATATTTTGCCGGACTTCGTGGCAGCGGTCCGCTGGCGGCGCATTTTGCCCACGCCGAAAATTTTTTGCTCAAGTCCGCGTGGCCATATCCGCGCACGGTGACGGATTTCGCGAGGCCCGGCCGAGAGGCTACCGAGTGGGGGCCGTGGATCGACACCGGCCGGCTTTACGGACAACTCTCGCCACAGCTCGTATCGGCGAAGCTGGAGGCGCTGGTGCTGACAACTGGATTGCAGGCCGAACTCGACACGCTGGCGGCGCAGCACTGCCCGGCGGCACGACGGCAATACCATGCGGCGCTCTACGATGCGCTCGGCGGAGTGCTGCTACTGCGGGCGCTGCTGCAGCGGCCCGAGTATGCCAGCGCGACAATTCCGTGGCTGTTGCAGATGAGCACGCTCGACAGCGGCAAGCGCAGCGCGCTCCAGCAGGGGGATTTATTTTAAGCGCAGAGATCGCGGAGAACGCGAAGTCAGACTCTGCGACCTCCGCGAGCTCCGCGTTTCAATCCATCGGGTATTTTTTCAGTCCCGTCAGCTGTGCGGCGGCGCGCAGGATGAACAGCGGGACGCCGACGGCGTAGCGTTTCCAGAGCCGGCGCGGCTCGGTGCAAAGGCGGAAGAACCATTCGAGTCCGTTGTGCTGCATCCAGCGCGGAGCTTGGTTCACGCGTCCCGAGTGAAAATCAAACGCGGCCCCAACGCCGATCAGCAGGCCGGCGTCGAGCTGGCCGGCGTGTTGCGCCATGAAAAATTCCTGTTTCGGCGAGCTCAGGCCGACCCAGACGATGTCAGGCTGTGTCGCGGTGATTTGGGATTGGAGCCGGGCAAACTCGCCGGGCGTCAGTTCGCGGAACGGCGGAGAGTAGGTGCCGACGACTTCGAGGCCGGGGTAGCGCTCGGTGAGTTTTGTCTTCAGCAAGCCAGCCACGCCGGGCACACCACCGAAGAAGAAGTGGCGCAGGCCCATTGAGCGCCCGCCGTCGCAGACGGCGGCCATGAGATCCGGTCCGTAGACGCGCGTGGTCGCCGAGTGTCCGTGCCAGCGACCGAGCCACACGAGCGGCATACCATCGGGATGAGTGCGCACCGAGCCGTTGAGCGCCGAGCGAAACCCGGAGTCGCTCCGGGCGGCGTTGACGCCGTAAGCGGTGGCGTGGCTGATGTAGCCGAGGTGTTTTTGTCCACGCGCGGCTACGACGAAGTCGGTAGCCTGCTCCAGAGACAACGCGGAGACACCGGTGCCGAGGACGTTGAAGCGTGCAGGAGAATTCACGGACGCGACGTTGCCGGTTAAATTCGCCTCGTGCAACCTGCGATCACGCGGCGGAAGTTTTGGCCGTGCGCACGATGTCGCGGGTGGCGAGGGTGCCGGCGAAGGCGACGAGGAGCACCGCCAGTAGCACGGCGAAACCGAGCGACGCGCTGCCACGGGCGACGATCAGCGTGCAGGTGAAGGTCAGCACGGTGCGCAGCAGACGGTCGGCGGCGCTGAAGAACATCGCGACGCGGCCCATGACGGCGTTAGGCACGAGGTGCAGCACGAGGGCGTTGCGCGCGACGCGCGAGCCGGCGTTGCCCAGACCGAAGAGCATCAGCGCGGCGTAGTAGGCGAATTCGGACAGTTCGCGGGCGTCGTCAGAGAAAAGTGCGCGGAAGCGGGCGACGCACAGAAGAGGAAGAGCGAGGCTGATAGGCACGCGCCGATCGTGATCGGGTTGGCCGAGCGGGTGGGGAGATGTAACATTTAGAAGCCTCCTACGCGCTATCATACCGTGAAGTGGGCGCACGTCGGCACGATTCGTCGCTGCTTCGTTTTCGGGTGTCTGATGGACAACTCGGTGATCGTGCAAACATGAATTTCCGCCGACCTGTTCTGTATGCGGCGATTTGCATCTTGTCCGGCTGCGGTACGCCGATCAGCCGACGCGTCGGCGAGGTGCACCTGCATCAGTATCAGAGCGGCGGGCATGTGGCTCCGCTGTTCATAGATCCGCCCACGCCGATCTCCGAGGTCGACTACGATTCCACGCTGCCGCGGCCCAACCCGGCTGGGCTGCACGTCGATCCCTGCACCATCTATGTGGCAGACACCTGCGCGCCCAACTGCCCCGTGGCCCCTACTCCGATCGACGGCGGGC
>JANXWT010000302.1 GCA_025351035.1 Opitutia bacterium
CCGCGCTCGACGCCAACGGCAAAATCACCGCGTGGTGGGATCACCAATTCCCATTCAGCGCCAACCCTGCGGCCGGCATGGACCCCGAGGAATTTCCCGCGCATTTCTTCGCCAACTTCCGTCGCTCGAAAACGAGCGTGCCCTCGTCGGTCCCGGGCGGTGCCTGGCGCGCGCCGGGTGACAACGCTGACGCGTGGGTCTTCAACAGCTTCTTCGATGAGATCGCGCACGCCGCCGGTCGCGACACGCTTGATGTCATGCTGGATATCCTCGGGTCCGACCGCAGCATCACCACGGCCGACAGCGGCAACGAACCCGTTTTCGAAACCGCACGAATGAAACGCGTCGTGCGGCTCGCCGCGGAAAAGACAATTTGGGACCGCAATCTGCCCGCCGGCCGCGGACTCGGCCTCGCGTTCTATTTTAGCCACTTCGGCTACGTCGCTCAAGTCGCCGAGGTCAGCGTCGCGACCGACGGCACCTTGAAAGTTGTGAAGATCACCGCTGCCATCGATGTGGGTATAATCGTCAACCGCAGCGGCGCCGAGGCACAGCTCCAAGGCGGCATCATCGACGGACTCAGCGCCGCGTGGCTGCAGGAAATCACCATCGACCACGGCCGTGTCGCGCAGAACAATTTCAACGACTATCAGCTTCTCCGCATGCCTGACGCACCGCAGATCGACCTGCATTTCGTCGAGAGCGACCGCGCTCCGACCGGACTCGGCGAACCCGGCTTGCCGCCGGTCGCGCCAGCGGTGTGCAACGCCATCTTTGCCGCAACGGGCAAGCGCATCCGCCAGTTGCCAATCTCGAAGAACGACCTGCGGCGGGCATGAGCAAATCTCTGATGTAGGGCGGCCCTCGTGGCCGCGCCGCGCACTGAACAACGGCACGCCGTCAAGCGGCGGCCCTACAGGTGCGTTGTCCGTTCACAACATCATTTCCTGCTGGTCACTCGGCGCTTTGTAGCCGAGGAATTTTCCGTAGCGCTCCAGCCAGTCGTCGATCTTCTCCAGATAATACTTCGGGTCGTAGGGTGCTTGCTCGGGGTCATAGTGCCCCAGCGGCCGGGCCCGCTGCCAGTCGCTCGTCTGTCCTTTCGTCTTCACTGTGATGTAGTAGCTCACGCGCTCACCCATGCGCGGGCGCGGAATCATTTGCAATGCGACCTCAGCGGCGGCCCGGCGCGGCTTGCCACCACCAGCGATGAACTGCTCGTAGCTCTCAGGATTCTGGCTCAGCGATTCCGCCTTCGCCAGTTGGTCCACGGGAACCTCGCGCGCGGCGATCTTCTCGCGGAGTTGCGCGATTCCGTCGAGCGGAGACACGGGCGAAACGCCGAGGAGAAAGGCAATGAGCTGGTCGCTGAATTTTTTCAGATACGGCTCGATGCCGCGTGAGCGAAGTGCGGAGCCGCGCAGTGTGACTTCGCCATTCACGGCGAGGGCGTAGTTCTTGGATTTGTAGCAGAACATCGCGTCGTAGATGCCGTCGTATTCGAGTTCAATGCCCTCGGGCATGATCTTCGCGACGATGCCGAGAAGTTTCTCCGGTTCGCGGTAATACTGTTCAGACGAGAGGTAAATGCCGTCGGTGTCGGCTTCGAGTATCGTGCAGCCTTGGCGCTGGAACTCCTCGATCAACGCTTGCAGCAGTTCGCGTCCGCGCCGCGTCACTTCCGACGCGAGATCCCCATCGGCAAAACGAGCGCCGGAGAAGCCGAGGTAGCCGTAGAACGAGTTGATCAGAATCTTGAACGCCTGCTGGCGCGCCTGCGCTTCGTCGCGCTCGGCCGAGGTCGCCGCGGACTTGGCGAGCTGCTTGTATCTCAGACGGTATTCGCGGAGCCGCCGGAGCATCGGGATAAACACACCGAGCGTGTCACTGGCCGGATTCCGGTTCATGTGGAGCAGCAAGCTGGGGTAGAGTGACGCCACGTCGAAGTGCAGCACGTGCTTGAACACGCCTTCCTGGAAACTCCGCGTGAACCCGCCCTCGAAGGATGCGACCTCGACCGGTGCCGGGCAGCTCTGCCGCGCGTGGTAGTATTCCTCGAGGAAGAGCAGGTCGACCTTGCCCGCCGTGCCGCGCAGTGCGGCCTCTTGCAGCAGCAACGGAAACGCCCGCGCTTGCTCGAAATACGTCGGCAGCAGCACGTCGCCGAGGCCCTTGGTCTCGCGCAGATCGTCGGCGAGGTAGGTGAGGAATTTTTCCCGGTCGCGCCGAAACACATGTTGGATTTCCGCACCGTCGATGTAGGTGCGGCCTTCGCGCGACTCGGGCGTCACGCCGAAATACACCGCGGCTTCCTTCAGCCCGTAGGAAGTCATCTCGCGCGCCGTGATGTCGTAGAGCTGGACGAGCAGGTAGGTGTCGGCGACGGCGCGGCCGGGCATATCGCAGCGGGGAAAATCGATCCAGCGCTCGGCGACCTTCATGCGGCTGTTGCGGAACTCGGCGTTGAGACCGAAGCGCCCCCACGCGCACGGCAACTTGTGGCGTTTGCAGCGCTGACGCAGGTAATCGAGGTCGAACTTGAAGATGTTGTGGCCCTCGACGATGTCGGGATCGAGTTCGCGCAGCGTGTCGTTGAACTGGATGAGCAGCCGTTTCTCGCCGTCGTCCGTTTCGTCGCGGAGCGTGAGCAGGTCGCGGCGCTCGCCACATTGGAGCCCGATAGCCAACACGCGATCGCCGGCATTGCGGGCGTCGCTGAAATTTCCCGCGACGGCCGCACCGGTCTCAATGTCGAGTTGACAGCGGCGCACACCGGCGAAGTGCAGGCCGGCGTAGAGCCGAGAGCGGCTTTGCAGCAGCCACTGGCTCTCGTAGGGCTTAAGCACATCGATGGCCGCGCCGTCGCGCACACTCTTGAAGAAATCCTCGAAGACCGGCAGCGACTCCGCCTGTGCCAGCCAGCAGAAGCTCCCCTCGCCTTTCAGCGGCTCGACGGTGACCCCGTCGTATTTGACGGGCGTATCGAGCCAGGCGAATGGGCGCAGGATCTCTGAGCGCTCAACACGCCCACCTTGGGGTGTCGCCGCGGAGAGATGCACTCTGCCGCCGTCATCCACCCAGAGACCGCAGAGGGATTCAGTCATGCCCGGCGTGTCCGGCTCAGAACGGCCGGAAATACACCATGAAGATCGCCACGGCCAGCAGCCCGAGGCCGGCCTTGCTCAGCAGGTCGCGCCGCTCGGGCTTGCGGTAGGCCATGCCCGCGAGCGAAGCGAAGCCGAGCCAGCAGAAGAATTTTACGATCACCCAACCGGTCGCGAACGGAATCTTGTTCAGCGACAGCATGGCGAACCCGCTGACGAACATCAGCAGCGCCGCGATGCCGGTGATCATCATCGTGCGCTGGCGGTTTTCGGAAGCGGGATTGGCGAACGCCATGAAGGTGTGCGCCGTGAGCACGATCAGCGAGAGGATGTGCAGCAGTTGATAATACGGGATGCGTTCCATGTGGTGGGGGGTTGAGGAAAGAGAGGTGACACCCCGCCTGTGCCGTATGCCCAAAGGCTCATTTCCTTTTTAGTTAAAGGTGGGCACCGCCCGCCGCGCTTCTGCCTTCCGGTTTACGGCCTGACATCCACGCGGCTGTTAGCAGCTCCCAAATGATCACAAAGGCAAAGAGCAGTTATCGAAGCACCTCGAACACTACAGGGTGTCGACGGAGACCTTACCCCGCCCATGCGCGTGGTCAAACGCCAATCACTCCGGCGCCGTCGGATTGAGATGCTGCACGATCAGCTCCTGCAAGGTCGCGAGGAAGACGTAGGCCGCAAACGCGCGCCGCTGGTCCGCGGTCATTCTTTTATCGGCCGGCACCTCGCCGCTCTCGAGCGCCTCGTCGCCAAGCGGCCGGAGGTATTTCTCCCGCAGTCGCAGGCGCACCGCCGAGCACGCGCGCAGGATCGGCTCGCTGTTCGGCGTATCGAGCATGATGACTCCGTCGGTGAAAAACTCCGCGTTGAACAGCGCGAGGAAGAAACTGAGGTCGGAAGTCTGCGCCGCCAGCAGGTCGCCCGTCCAAGCGGTGGCAAACTCGGTGTCGTTGGCCGGCAAGCGCGGATCGACCGCGAGCATCGGCCGCAAATCGTCCGCGGCGGCCTTGATCACATCGAGCAACGGTGCGACCGCCTCGAGATTAAGTTTCACCTCAACGCGCTTCATGTTGCGGGGGAGTTGGCGCCATCGATGACATCGGAGCGGAATTGCCTGCCGGGTTACACCGACGCATCAGACTCGAGCACCGCGTTCAGATGCCATTGTTGCAGGGCGAAGACGTGCGCCTCGGCCTGCTCGCGCACTCCCGTCCAGACGACCGAGCGGCCCTGCTCGTGGACTTCGAGCATGTGCCGGCGCGCCCGCTGCTCGCTGTAGCCGAAGATTTTTTTGAAAACCATGACGACATACGACATCAGGTTCACCGGGTCGTTCAGCACCACGACGCGCCACACGTCAGCCAGTTGCGTCTCCGTGGCGGAGGTAGGCTGGGGCGCATGGTGTGGCTTGGCGGCGGCAACGATCATGTCTGGCCTGAGGCGCTCCGCACGGCCTGCGCAATAATCTGCTCGGCGCCGGCCAGCGGAATTTTCTGCACATCTTTCCCGGCCCGCCACTTCATCTCGATGATGCCTTCCTTCAGACCGCGTCCGCCGACCGTGAGGCGCAGTGGCAGGCCGATGAGGTCGGCGTCCTTGAACTTCACGCCCGGGCGCTCGGTGCGGTCGTCGACGAGCACGTCAGCCCCGGCCGCCTCGGCAGCGGCGGCAAGTCTCTTGGCGACCTCGCTCGCGGCGGCGTCCTGCGGATCGAGATTGACCACGAGCACCTGCCACGGTGCGACGCTCCACGGCCAGATGATGCCGTCGGCGTCGTTGGATTGCTCGATGACAGCCTGCAGCGTGCGGCTGATGCCGATGCCATAGCAGCCCATCACCATCGGATGCGACTGCTTGTTGGCGTCGGTGAAGACCGCGCCGAACTTCTCGGAATATTTCGTGCCGAGGATGAAGACATGGCCGACCTCGATCGCACGCAAAATTTGCAAGGATTCGCCTGGTCCCAGCGGAGAGGGTTCTCCTTCGCGCACACTCCGAAAGTCGCCCCATGACGTGACGGCGAGATCGCGCGTAACATTGACGTGGCGCAGGTGGAAACCGTCCTTGTTCGCGCCGGTCGTGCCGTTCCCAATCAGCTTGAGCGCCTGATCGGCGAAGATGCCGCTGAGTGCGGCGGGATTTTTGATCGTGCCCTTCACGGCACCTAGGCTGCCGGGCTTCGCGCCCATGACCGGTTCGATTTCTTCCGGCGTGGCGGCACGCCAGAGCTGAAAGCCAAGCGCACCGAGCTTGGCCTCCTCGAGATCGTCGCTGCCGCGCAGGATGACGAGAAAGGGTTTGCCGTCGCCCATGTAGACGAGGGTCTTGAATTGCTGGTCGGCTGGCACGCCGTAGGGCGCAGCCGCGAGCGCCGCGATGGTCACGACGCCGGGCGTGGCGAATTCTTCGAGCGCGCCCACGGGCGCTGCGTCGGCGAGGCCGG
>JANXWT010000098.1 GCA_025351035.1 Opitutia bacterium
GATGCCGGAGGGGAGGAGTTCGCCGAGCGAGTTGAGGCGCTCGAGCACGCGGGTGCGCGCGAAGTAGTTGTCGATCTTGTCCTCGAAGATGACGGTGAGAATCGAGAAGCCGAACATCGAGGTGGCGCGCACGCTGCGCACGCCGGCGAGACCCTGGAGGTTGACGGAGAGCGGGTAGGTGATCTGGTCCTCGACTTCCTGCGGGCTGCGCCCGGGCCAGTCGGCGTAGACGATGACTTGGTTTTCCGAGAGATCGGGAATGGCGTCGACCGGAGTTTGGCGGAGCGCGAACGCGCCCCACGCGCACAGCACGATGAAGCCGCTGAGGACGAGGAAGCGGTTGTGCAGCGACCAGTTGATGAGACGGTTGATCATGGCGGGCGGGGCGTTGGCGGTGAGCGGAGAGTAGGAGCGAGCGTGAGATTTGGCAGAACGCGGGTCCGAGGAATTGTCATATATTATATGACAATTCCTCGGGGACGGATGAGGGGATGGAATTTAGTTTTTGCCGTGTTTGGACGGGTCGTGGACGAAGGGAGCGCCGCTGGTGTAGCCGCGGAGATCGTTGTAGTGCGCGACCTGCGCGGGCGTGAGGATCGCGACGGTGGCGACGTGGGCGTTGAGGTGCACGGCGCGGAGTTCGCCCTGGAGCTCGCCGATTTCGACGGTGAGCGCGCGCACGGCTTCGGCCGTGGCGTGCTTGTCGGTGAAGAGCCGGTCGAGGGCGGTCTCGCGCTCGATGATTTTTTCACCGACGGGAATCGCGGCGACTTTCATCGCATCGAATTCGCGGCTGAGGGCGGCGATCTGGCCGGACGTGAGCTGGAGTTCGACGGCGGAGTCGAGCACGTGACGCGGTCCGGGATAGCTGTTCAACTCGGCGGGACGGGCGAGGCCCATGCCGCGGCCGGCGCGGAGGTTGTCGATATCGCCTTCGGAGAGGGCTTTGATTTCGCGGGTCTGTTCGCCGGCATAAGGCGACGGCGCGGCGGCGAACGCGACGGTGGCGCAGCCGAGGGCGAGGAGGACGAGGGGAGTTTTGATTTTGCGAAGCATCTGGAGGATTGGGTTGGAGGTTGGGCTGTTCGCAGGCGTCAGTTGAAAACGGGTCACTTGATTTCGCTGCCACAGGTGAGCATGGCGGAACCGAAGAAAGGATTGCGGAGCTCGGCGGTGCGCTGGAGCCAGCGGCCGGTGCCGAGCACGGGCGCCATCGGGCACTCGAAGAGGCGGAACTCGGCCGCGCCGTGCAGGCTGGTGCCGCGCACGAGGTCAGCGACAGCGGTGCTGAGCGGCTCGAAGTCGCGGCGCGCGGCTTTGAGGTCGGCGCGGTCGACGAGATTCGACTGGAAACGGCTGAGCGGTTCGCGCTGGCCGGCGGGCTCGGCCGCGACGTAGGCCGCGAACGCGGTGCGGATGGCCGGCAGCGTTTTTTGGTAACCGGCAAAATCATCCGCGGCGAGCGCGGTGGCGCCGTCAGCGAGCGCGAGGGCGAGCGGTTTCAGGAGTTCGAGACGGGCGGCGTCGAGTGTCGCCGACGGCGCCTGCGTGACGGTGGGCGCAGTTTTTTCCGGCGCGGGTGCGGGCGAGCCGCTGACGGCGGCGCGGGCGAGCTGAGCCTGGCTGTCGAGGATCATGCCGCCCTGCGTGACGACCTTGTCGCCCGCGGCGAGACCGTCGAGGACTTCGACGTCGTCGTCGCCGACGCGGCCGAGGCGGATGCTGCGCGCTTCGTAGGCACGACCACCGCGCTCGACATAGACGACGGCCGTGCCGGTGTGTTGGAGCACGGCGGTGCGCGGGACGATGATGGTCTCGGGTGAGTCGAGTTTCACGAGACCCTCGGCGGTCTGCTTGTGCAGCAGCGCACGGTCGGCGTTGGGCAGCACGACGCGCACGCGGACGGTGCGCGTGGCCTCCATGAGATTCGGGTCGATAAACGCGATGGGCGCTCGGAAAACGCGGCCGGGCTGCGAGAGTGTGGTGACGTCGACAGACTGACCGGCACGCAGCCACGAGAGGTCCTGCTCATGCGCGTCGAACATGAACCACATCGACGAGAAGTCGCCGACTTCGAACAAGCGGGTTTCGGCCTCGGCCTGGTCCTTGTTGAGCTGCTGGCCCTCGTAGACGTGGCGCGCGACGACGGTGCCGGTCATCGGTGAGCGTAGGTTGACCATCGCGGTGGGCTCAAACGTGTGCTCGAGAATGTCGATTTCCTCGGCGGTGAGTCCGAGGTCGAGGAGACGCTCGCGCGAGGCGGCGCGCTGGGAAAGAGTGAAAGCGGCGCTGCCGGCCTTGACGCGTTCGACGTATTCGCGCTGCGCGGTGAGCATCTCGGGACTGTAGATGATGGCGAGTGGCTGGCCCTCTTTCACCTCGGCCCCGACGAAGTTGACGAAAAGTTTTTCGACGCGGCCGGGCACGCGGGCGGTGATGTAGCGGTGGCGCGTGTCGTCGTCATCGATCACGCCGGTGACGCGTAGCGTGCGGACGAGCGGGGCGCGGCGCACGGCGGCGACGCGCACGTCAAGCACGGCGACGTTGGACGGCGTGAGCGTGACGAGATTGGGATCGACGGCGGCGTTGCTGTCGGCGGACGTGGCGACCACGAGGTCCATGCCGCAGATGGTGCACTTGTCGCCGGGCTTGTCGGATTTGATCCACGGATGCATGGGGCACTGGTAGACGGCGGCAGCGGCGTGGTTGTGGGCGTCGGCCGCGGGAGCTTGCGAGCGGGCGACGAAGTATCCGCCCGCAGCGGCGGCGAGGGCGACGAGGAGGAGAATGGGAAGGCCAGTTTTCATGAGGATAAGGACGGAGACGGAGGTGGGCGGGAAATCTTACCCGGACGCGCAGCGGCGCAGCGGGAGAAGACGCGGAAAAGCCGGCGTGCGGACACGCGCGGGCACACTCAGGCCGTCGGCCTTAGAGCAGGAAGCTGCAGTGGTCCTTGAACAAGGGCACGCTCGCAGCAGGCGCGCCGGGATCGGGTGCGCGCAAATCAATCAGACGGGAAGCCGGTTCGACGAACGCGGCGAAAAATTTGACCGGGGTGCGGCGGATGGCGACGACCTTGCGGGCGGGCCGGGCGACGTTCGCCGTCGAGGCGGACTCGGCGGCGCCGACCCATTGGACCGGCGCGGGCGGCAGCGCGCACTCGGGCATGCCGCACGAACCGTCGCATTGGCCGCCGCAGGTGCAGTGGGCGTTCGTCGGCAGCAACGACTCGACGGCCTGCACCTGCGCGAACGCGGTGCAGAAAACGGCGAGGACGAGCCAGACGAGGCGTTTCATGCGAGGGAGATTGATAGCAGTGAGAGCACCGGCGGCAACTTTTATTGCAGCGCAATTTTTGGCGTTCACTGTGCGCCGTGTCGCGAATGGTTCGCGGGCCGGAGTTTAGGCGGGCGTCGGGGCGAGATTCAGGACGAAGTGAAAGTCGTCGATGAACATGCGTTGGCGGAAATAAAAGCGGTGGGCGTCGCGCCGGTGCACGCCGGAGTCGAGGTGGAGCTGCGCGCAGCCATGGGCGACGGCATAGTCGCGGACCCACGCGAATAGTTTGTCGCCGTGCTGCTGCGAGCGCGAAGCGGCGTCGGTGATGAGATCGTCGATGTAGAGCTGCGGTCCGGAGTAGAGCATCTCGAGCAGGCGGAAGCCGGCGAGCGAGCGGACTTCGCGGCCGCCATTGGCTCCGCCGGATTCAAGGGCGGCGAGCTTGTAGCCTTGCGCGGCTTGGCGGCGGACGCGCGCGAGGAAATCGGCGGGCGTGAGTTTCGGGCGCAGCTGCACCATGACGGGAAAACAGCTGGCGATCTCGGTGTCGGTCTCGGCGAGGAAAATGCGGGTGGAGTTAGGCATGGGCGGCGGGTGAAGCGTGAGGCGAAGTGTAACCCATTAGGTTACACCGTTCGATGGGCGGTGCGGACGGGGAGTAACCTATTAGGTTACCGGAGTTCTTGGTTTCAGAGGGAGAGAGGTGAAAGGAGTAACCTAATAGGTTACTTGGCCGGTTGGGCGCCGGATGAGGCCGACGGCAGCGGCGCGGCGGGTGCGGCGGTTTTTTTGGTTTTCGAGGCGGTGATGATGGCGACGCCGGCGACGATGACGGTGGACGCGAGGAGCATGCGCGAGCCGATGGGTTCGCTGAGGATGAGCCAGCCGAGGAAGACGGCGACGATGGGATTGACGTAGGTGTAGGTGTAGACGCGCGCGGGCGTGCTGTGCTTCATCAGCCAGATGAAGGCGGTGAAGCCGACGAGCGAGCCGACGGTCGTCAGATAGGTCCAGGACCAGAACGAGCGCGCAGTGACGGCGGCGAATTCGAAGTGAGAAGTCTCACCCATCAGGAGGCTCATCGCGAAAAGCCAGACGCTGCCGGTGAGCATCTGGATGGCGGAGGCGGTGAAGGGTTCGGCGGGGTTTTTCGCATAGCGCGAGACAAGCGAGCCGGTGCTCCACAGGGTGCAGGCCAGCACGAGCGCTCCGACGTGGATGAAATCGAGCCCGGTCGTTCCGCCGCCGTGCAGCACGTCGGGGCCGACGAGCAGGCCGAGACCGCCGATGCCGAGGAGGAGGCCGATGAAAGTGAGGAGCGTGGGGCACGCGCCGCGCTTGGTGTCTTTCCAGATGGCGAGCACGGCCCAGTCGAGCAACACGACGACGACGGGCCCGATGGAGACCATGAGCGTGGCCATGCTCGACGGGACTTTTTGCTCGGCCCAGCACACGAGGCCGTTGCCGCCGAGCATGAGGAAGAAGCCGACGATGGAGTTGTCGAGCCACTGGCGTGCGGTCGGCCGGATGCGTTTCGTGAACCAGAGGAAACCGTAGAGCAGGATGCCTGAGACGAGGAAGCGCGCGGCGCCCATCAGGAACGGCGGGATGGTTTCGACGGCGACGCGGATCGCGAGATAGGTGGAGCCCCAGACGATGTAGATCGCGGCGAAGGCCGTGATGAGCGCGGCGCGGGAAACAGGTGCGTGGGAGTCGGACATGGAAATGAGTTATCAGTTGGTGGGCGCGTTGCGCTGAGGCGTCAGGTTTGCGCGGGAATTTTTTCGCCGCCGGGCGGGCCGTAGAAAATGACCCAGGTGGCGAAGTCGGGGGTGAAATTTTCGAAGCGATGCTCGATGCCGACGGCGGCGAAGAGCACGTCGCCGGGGCTGAACGCCGTGCGGGCGCCGGCGCAGAGAAATTCTCCGCGGCCCGCCGTGACGATGTAGAGTTCGTCCTGCGTGTGCGGCGTCTGGAGGTCGCGGCCGCGCGGCGCGTAGAGCTCGACGCTCATCGTGCCGCGGCGGAACGCCGTCGCGAACGGCTCGCCCAGCGGATAGCGCGCCGAGGGCGAACCCGGGATGCGTGCGAGCATTTCTTGGACGGTGGCTTTCATCGGTGGGGAGTTAGAGTAATCAGAAAAAATGGATTCGTTATTAGCCTTTCGGCCAACCGCGAAAACGAACGGGCAAACGGCGCTCAGGGCAGCTGTGACTTGGCGAGGTCGCCGAGGGTCTTGAGCGCGGCGTCGATCTCGTCGGACCACGGAATGCCGCAGCTCATGCGGAGACAGTTGCGGTAACGGTCCTTCACCGAGAACAGCGCGCCGGGTGCGGTGTTGATGCGGTGCTTGAGTGCGTCGCGGTGAAGCTTGAGCGTGTCGACGCGCGCAGGGAATTCGACCCACACGACGTTGCCGCCCTGCGGCCGACTGAGGCGCGTGCCCTCGGGGAAATGGCGGGCCATCGACTGCGTGAAGAGGTGGAGTTGTTGATGGTAGGCGCGGCGGATCGTGCGGAGATGGTGGTCGTAGCCACCGTCGCGCAGGAATTCGGCGAGGGTTTTCTGGAGAATGGCCGGCGTGCCGAGGCTATTGGTGAATTTCAGGCGGCGAACGCGTTCGCGATAACGGCCCGGCGCGACCCAGCCGACGCGGAAGCCGGGCGCGAGGGTTTTGCCGAACGACGAGCAGAGCAGCACGCGACCGTCACGGTCCCAAGCCTTTAGCGGCTTTGGGCGGACATCGCCGAAATGGATGTCGCCGTAAACGTCGTCCTCGATGGCGGGCAGATCGAATTCGCAGAGCACGTCGTAGATGCGGCGCTTTTTGTCATCCGGCATCATGCATCCGAGCGGATTGTGGAACGCGGGCATGAG
>JANXWT010000112.1 GCA_025351035.1 Opitutia bacterium
GCAATTGATTCAGCAGCAAGTGTCGGCCGGGACCGTAGATTCCGGCCTGCTTGGACGCGCCGGCGTCAGTGGGCAGTGCAATCTTCAACGTCACCGATGGCACCCCGGCTCTGAAGCAGGAAGTCGTGGCTTGGCTGGCGCAGCAGCTCGGCGGGTCTGCACCGCTATTCTCCGCGCCGACCGGCGGCGAGGGTCGCACAGGCCAGGCCGTGCCGGATCGCATCATCAACAGTTCAAGAATCCAGCAGGTTTTGGGCTGGCGCCCGCGTTTTCCCGATTATCGCACAGGCTACGCCGACATCCTGCACACTGACGCCCCGCGGTTTTAAGTTTGCTTCGCGAGCGGCACCGCCAATTTTCCGGGCAACCCAATTCAACTATGGCCGGAGTCGGTAAATTGCTCAAACAAGCCCAGAAAATGCAGCGCCAGATGGAGACGATGCAGGCCTCCCTCGAAGCGCAGGTCCTTGACATCTCCAGCGGCGGCGGCGCCGTGCAGGTGAAAATCAGCGGGGCCGGCAAATTTCTCGCGCTCAAGCTCGATCCCGAATTCGCGAAGGAGGATCTGAAACTTGTCGAGGAGACCGTCCTCAACGCTGTGCAGGAGGCCGCCACCAAGGCGAAGGAACTGCACGATGCGGAAATGCAGAAAATCTCCGCGGCATTCCAAGTGCCCGGAATGCTCTGAGGCCCGGAGGTAACTTTGGCGTGACCCCGGCGCTGGAATATTTGCAGAAGCAGCTGAAGCAGTTGCCCGGCATTGGCTATCGCTCAGCCGAGCGGATCGCCCTGCACTTGCTCGTCGAAAAGCCGGCGCGCTTGCCGGAACTCGTGCAGGCGCTCGAGACCGCCGCGCGCAGCGTGCGGCGGTGCTCGGCGTGCGGTAATCTCGCGGAGGAGGAACTGTGCCCGATCTGCGCCGACGGAAGACGTCTCGGCTCGCAACTCTGCGTCGTGGAAAATGTGCCCGATCTCGCGGCCATCGAACGATCCGGTGCCTACCGTGGCCGCTACCATGTGCTGCACGGAAAACTTTCGCCGATCCGCGACGTGTCGCCCGACGATCTCAATCTCGGCCCATTGCTTGCACGGCTGAACACGGGCGAAGTGACGGAGCTGATTCTCGCGCTCTCCAACGATGTCGAGGGCGAGGCCACCTGCCACTATCTCACGGAGCGGTTGCCGGCGAAAGGGGTGCAGGTGACGCGCATCGGCTTCGGCTTGCCGAGCGGCGGCGGCGTGCTCTATGCCGACGCCGTCACGCTGAAGAGCGCCCTGGAGGGCCGGCGCAATTATTCGTGATTGCCGCGCGCCCGCCCGGCGGTTTTCTTTTGGCGAGTTCCTTGCGGGCGTAGTATATCGGTATTATGTGTGCTTCCCAAGCATGAGAGGCGGGTTCGACTCCCGCCGCCCGCACCACTTTCGCTCCGCCTCAGGCCCGCGCGCTCAGGCCTCGGCCTCGACGGCCGCCCGGCCCAGCCGCCTGTAACGGTCTTTGATCCGCCGCACACTGTCGTCGGTGGAGAGTCCGTAGGCGGCGCGCAACACGTCCACACTGCTGCCGTGCTCGACAAATTTATCCGGCCAGCCGATGCGCTCGACTTGGGTCGGGCAGTCAGCTTCCTGCAACGCCTCAAGCACCGCGCTGCCAAATCCGCCCGTCGCCACGTGGTCCTCCATCGTCACGATGAGCGGGATGCACGCCGCGTGGCTGAGCAGCAGCGTGCGGTCGAGCGGCTTGAAGAAACGGGCGTTGACGACACCGACGGAGAGTCTTTCGTCGGCCGAGAGGCGGCCGGCGATTTTCTGCGCCTCCTGCACCATCGGGCCAAGCGCCCAGATCATGATGTTGGAGCCTTCGCGCAGCAGTTCGGCCTGGCCGATGGGCAAAAGCGCCGGCTGCACCTTGATCTTCACGCCCGTGCCGGCACCGCGCGGGTAGCGGATGAAAGCGGGCGAGGGCAGTGTGAGGGCGGTGTGCAACATGTCGACGAGTTCGTCCTCGTCCTTCGGCTGCATGCCGGTGATGTTCGGGATGCAGCGCAGATAGGAAATGTCGAACAGACCGTGGTGGGTCGGGCCGTCGTTGGCCGACAAGCCTGCGCGGTCCATGCAGAATGTGACCGGCAGGTTTTGCAGCGCGACATCGTGGATCAGCTGGTCGTAGGCGCGTTGGAGAAACGTCGAGTAGATCGCGCACACCGGACGGAAACCCTTGGTTGCCAGACCGGCGGCGAACAGCACGGCGTGCTCCTCGGCGATGCCGACGTCAAAAAATTGTCCGGGCACTTCCTTTGCGAGCACGGTCAGGCCGGTGCCGGCGGGCATCGCCCCGGTGATGCCGAGCACCTTGGGGTTCTGCTTGGCGAAGCGCGTCAGCGCCTGTCCGAAGACCTCCTGGTAATTCGGCGCGGCGCCCGCCGCGGCCGTGGCGTGTTCGCCCGTGACGGCGTCGTAGGGACCGGCTCCGTGGAACTTCTCTGGGAATTGGATCGCCGCGTCGAGGCCCTTGCCTTTCTTCGTCAGCACATGGATCAGCACGGGCACGTCGCAGTGCTTGGCAAACTCCAGATTCTTGAGCAGCGCATCGAGATTGTGCCC
>JANXWT010000121.1 GCA_025351035.1 Opitutia bacterium
CGTTCGTCCGGATTAAGCGCACGCTCCAGCAGCGTGCCGAAGATGGCGGGCTCAACGTGCCGCCATTCGAGCTTGGCGGCGCGGATGAGCAGGCCGAGCTGCGTGCCGGTGAGCGGCAGCACGGTGGCCTCAGCGAACAGGCCGCCGTTGAAGTGGAGGATTTTCTGCTGAAGGATGCCCGAGATGCCGCCCTTGTTCATGTCCTCGAACAGGAGCTTGAGCAGCGGCACGGCGGCACCGGGGTCGGATTTGAACTTCTCCAGGAGGCCGCAGAAGCTGCCCTTGGGCAGCAGCTCGACATCCTCGGCGAACATGCAGAAGAGGCAGCGGGAGAGAAACTCGGCGACGAGCTTGGCATCGTGCTTTTTCTCGAAGGACTTGGCCAGCTCGGCGAGATGGCCCGCGACCTCGCGGGTGACGGCGGCGGAGACCTTGGCCGGGTCGAGGGAGAGCGGGTCGAGCCAGAGCGTGCGGAGTTTGGCGCGAACGTCCTCGCGGGCGAGATCGGCGAGCCGGATGCGGTGGGCGCGGGCGTCGGGGAACGGGAGGTAGGCTTTGCCCTTCTGCGTGAAGTCGGCGTAGAGTTCGATGACGTGGCCGACATCCACCACGAGAAGGAAGGGCGGCGGATCTTCGTCGGTCGGCAGGCTGCGGGCGTAGCGGTCGGCTTGGCCGTGGGCCTCGATCATGGCGCGGTCCCACGCCTCGGAGCCGCGGGCGATCCTGCCTTTCTTCGTGGTGGCGGAGGCGTCGTCAATGGCGAGGGCGAGATCATCGGACTCGGTGGTGACGTTGGCGTATTGCTTGCACTCGCAGACGAAGGAGCCGCGTTTGTAGAGATCGATGCGGCCGGTGCTGGTCTTGTTGCCCCGATGCTGGAAGGTCACGGCCCGCTCGAAGACGTAGGCGTTCTCCGCACTGTCCGGGCCGGCGGGATCGGGCTGCGGCAAATCGAGGAGGGCGCACAGCTCGGTGAGAAACATCACGTAGTTGGCCCGTTCGGAGGCCGGAGCCTCCGACCAACGTGTGATGAATTTTGCGACCGGATCGAGCGACGCCATGGGGTGAAGCAGGAGAGCGGAGCCGCGCCGCGGCGGCAAGCTTGTTGGTTTTCACCGGAGACGCCGGTGTGGCGTTGGCCCGGGGAAGTTGTGCAGCGCGCCGGCGGAGAAGTCGAGAGCGGAGGAAGGGGATGTAGAACGCTGCGCTTCAGATCACCGGATGCTCCGGCTTGGGAAGGGCGGCGATGCGGGCGAAGATGCGGGTGGCGGCGGTCTCATAGCGGGCTTTGCCGAGCGCCGGGTCGTCATACTCGGAGGCCGTGAGGGGCGGGCCGTAGATGACGGTGATCGGCGTGCCGAAGCGGGGAAACTTCGCGCCCTTGCCGAACGCCTCGCGGGCCCCGAAGACGCGGCACGGCACGACGGGCACGCCGGACTTGCACGCCATCAGGCCGACGCCGGCCTTGGGTTGCTGCAAATTTCCGTCGGGCGAACGCGTGCCCTCGGGGAAGAGCACGATGGCGCGGTGGTCTTTGAGTGCCTGCAGCACTCGCTTGATCGCTCCGACGTCGCCGCTGTCACGGTCGACGGGGATGCACTCCACCTTGTCAAGCCACCAGCCGAGGACGGTGTTTCGCCAAAGGGTCTTGCGGGAGAAGAAGCGCATCTGCCGGCCGACGTGGCAGCCGACGACCGGCGGATCGAGGTGGCTGGCGTGGTTGGCCGCGATGAGAAACGGGCCGTCGATCATCAAGTGCTCCGTGCCGGCGACCTCGCCGCGGAAGAACGCGCTGGAGAGCGTGCACGTCAGGTAATGAAAAAAGCCGTAAAACGGCGTCATCTGCAAGGGATCGGGCGTGCGGGGCATGGCGGCAGAAGAATTCCGGAGTCAGGATCCAGAAGACGAAGGCATGGTCAGGGAAGTTTCGCGGCGATGAACGTGGTCATTTGCCCGACGACTTGGTCGAGGCTGAGAAACGTCGAGTCGATGTTGACGGCGCCAGGCGGGCAATGGAGCGGCGAAGTTTTGCGGGAGGAGTCGAGGCGGTCGCGCTCGGCGACGGAGTCCTGGCGGCCTTCGTTCTCGCGGCGGCGGGCGCGCTCGGTGGGATCGGCGTGCAGGAAGAAGCGGAAGTTGGCCTCGGGGAAAATCACGGAGCCGATGTCGCGGCCTTCCATCACGAGCCCGCGGAAGGCGTGTTGGCGGGCGACGGCGACCTGGCCGCGCTGGTAGCCGAGGAGGGTGGTGCGGACTTCCGGGAGGGCGGCGTAGTGCGAGACGTGGTCGTTGACGTGCTGGCCGCGGATTTCGTCGCCGGCGGGCTGGCCGCCGATGAGCATCTCGGCGGAGCGGCCGTTGAGGCGGGTGGCAAATTTCATCTCGGCGAGCGCGGCGATGATTGCGGAATGGTCCGCGGGTGAAATCTTGCGCCGGAGCAGTTCGTAGGTGATGTGCCGGTAGAACGAACCGGTGTCGACGTGCAGCAGGTTGAACCGGTCGGCAAGAATCTTGGACGACGAGGATTTGCCGGACGCGGCGCCGCCGTCGATGGCGATGATGATGAATGGCGATGGGCCCATGCGGTGCCTATTGTGAGCCAGCGCGCAGGCTGGCTAGCAAGCCGAAGAAATGGGGAAAAGTTTTCGCGCAGCACGCCGGTTGGCGGATCGTGAGCCATGGGCGGCCATCGCCATGGAGATTATGGCAGCCGAGGATGGCAAAGCTCATCGCGAAACGGTGGTCGCCGTAGGTCTCGATTTCGATCCCGGGCGTCAGCGGTTGCGGGTGGATTTCGAGCGAATCCTCCGTCTCGACGACGTGCTGGCCGAGCTTGCGCAACTCGCGCGCGGCCCCGGCGACGCGGTCGGTCTCCTGCCGGCGCGTGTGGGCGATGCCGGTGATGCGCGTCGGGCGGTTGAGCAGCGGGGCGATGGCGGCGAGCGTAAGGAAGGTGTCGGAGAAATCGTTGAAGCCGGCGGTGACACCGCGGCCGGTGCAGCCGGGTTGAAAAGACGCCTCGAGACCGGCGGGATTATCGGCGGTTGCGAGCATCAGTCCTGCGCGTGCAAGGACCGTGGCGAAGCGCGCGTCGCCCTGCAAGCCGCCGGCGGTGGCGAACTGCGGCAATTGCACCGCGCCGCCAGTAACGAGCGGCAGCGCGAGAAAATAACTGGCGGCGGTCGCATCGCCCTCGATGGCGTAGTCGGTGGGGCCGGCGGCGAATTGCGCGATCATCCGTTCCGTCATCTCGACAAAGGGCCGCGAGACGGTGGCGCCTTCGAGGCGGACGTTCATCGGCGCCTGCGCATGCGCCGCGACCAGGAGCAGCGCCGACAGAAGCTGGCTGCTCTCGGTGGCGTCGAGAGTGACTTCGCCGCCGCGGAGCCCGTCGGTGTAGAGCGTGAAGGGAAGGTTGCGCGCGGTGGCCTCGGCCCCCTGGGTGGCGAGCGCGGCGAGCAGCGCGCTGATTGGGCGGCGGCGCATGGCCTCGTCGCCGGTGAAGTGATAGATGCCGTCGGGCCGCAGGCAGACAAATGCGGTGAGGAAACGGGCGGCGGTGCCGGCGTTGCCAACCTCGAGGGTTGCTTCGCGCACGGGGATTTCGCCGCCGCGACCCGTGATGGCGATGGTCAGGTCGGCCTCGTTGGTTTCGACGGTGAAACCGAGCGCGCGCAGCGCGGTGACCATCAGGCGGGTGTCGCGGCTGAAAAGCGCGCCGCGCAGCGTGACGGTGTTCTTCGAGAGAGCCGCGAGGATCAGCGCGCGGTTGGTGATGCTCTTCGAGCCGGGCAATGCGACCGCGCCGCGCACGGGCCGCGTGAACGGCGGGACCGGGAGTTTGTCGGGGAGCGGCGTCATGGTGCGGGGCGGAGTTGACGGCGGTAATCCTGCCCGCGCTCCAAGATGGCCTGCACCTCGAACCAGTCGCGGTTGGCGAGGGCGCGTTCGAGCGAGTGGAGCTCGTCTTGATAACCACGGAGCGCGCGAAGAACCTCGTCGCGATTCTGTTCGAGGATGGTTTTCCAGAGGCGCGGATCGCTGGCGGCGAGGCGCGTGGTGTCGTGCAGGCCGCTGCCGGCAAAATTGCGCCAGCGCGGATCATGGCGTGCGAGGTGGGCGCACAGTGTCGACGCGAGGATTTGCGGGAGATGACTGATCTGCGCCACAATTTCGTCGTGCGCGTCGGCTGTCACCGTGGCGACGTCGGCGTCGAGGGCCGACCAGAAGGCGGCGATGCGGTCGGCGGCGGCGGGCGCGGTTTCCGGCAAGGGTGTGATGAAGACCACGCGGCGAGCGAAGAGATCGGCGCGGGAATTTTCCCAGCCGCTCTTCTCGGAGCCGGCCAGCGGGTGGGCACCGACAAAATGAGCCTGCGGGCCCAGCGCAGCGGGCGCGCGGCGGCAGATGTCGCCTTTCACGCTGCCGACATCGGTGACGAGAGTTCCGGGCGCGAGGTGCGGCGCGATGGTTCCCAGCAGCGGCAGGATGTGATCGACGGGCGCGCAGATGACGACGAGCGC
>JANXWT010000127.1 GCA_025351035.1 Opitutia bacterium
GCGCTCGTCCAAGGTGGCCTCGACATCACCCCGGTCATCACCCACCGCATGCCCGTCGCCAATTTTCAGGAAGGCTTCGAACTCATGGGCGCCGGCAAGTCCGGCAAGATCGTCCTCAACTGGGAGTAAGATTGCCTTCGCCCATGGGGGGCCCGCCTCCCGGCGGGTCGCGGCCCGCGAGGCCCCGGGCCCTCCAGCAAATTTCGCCACCATGAAGACCGCCTATTTCGACCACCTCAAGAAAACCCTCGCTGAGATCGACGCCGCCGGGCTCTACAAGCGCGAGCGCGTCATCACCACGCACCAGACTGCGCACATCGCCGTCGTGAGCGGCCAGAAAGTTCTCAATCTCTGCGCGAACAATTACCTCGGCCTCGCCGACAACCCGGAGCTGATCGAGG
The DNA here is from genome assembly GCA_025351035.1 of Opitutia bacterium. GTDB lineage: Bacteria > Verrucomicrobiota > Verrucomicrobiia > Opitutales > Opitutaceae > JACQFT01. The sequence continues at coordinate 402 of JANXWT010000127.1, forward strand.
CCGCGCGCGCTTCGCTCGACCGCTGGGGCTACGGCCTCGCTTCCGTGCGTTTCATCTGCGGCACACAGCAAATCCACAAGGACCTCGAGGCCGCCCTCACCACCTTCCTCGGCACAGACGACACCATTCTCTACTCGTCCTGCTTCGACGCCAACGGCGGCCTCTTCGAGACGCTGCTCGGCGCGGAGGACGCCGTCATCTCCGACGAGCTGAACCACGCCTCGATCATCGATGGCGTGCGTCTCTGCAAAGCGCAGCGTTACCGCTACAAGAACAACGATCTCGCCGACCTCGAAGCCAAGCTCAAGGAAGCCGACGCTGCCAAAGCGCGCTTTAAGATGATCGCGACCGACGGCGTCTTCTCGATGGACGGCTACATCGCCAATCTGAAAGGCATCTGCGATCTCGCCGACAAATACCACGCGCTCGTGATGGTCGACGACAGTCACGCCGTCGGTTTCATGGGCAAAACCGGCCGCGGCACGCATGAACACTGCGGAGTGATGGGCCGCGTCGATGTGTTCACCGGCACACTCGGCAAGGCCCTCGGCGGCGCCACCGGCGGCTACACCTCTGGCCGCAAGGAGATCATCGATCTGCTCCGCCAGCGTTCCCGCCCGTATCTGTTCTCCAACACCATCGCGCCCGCCGTCGCCGCCGCGTCGATCAAGTGCCTCGAAATGCTGACGCGCTCGACCGCACTGCGCGACAAACTCGAGGAGAACACGCGCTTCTTTCGCGAAGGGCTTACGAAAATCGGCCTGACGATCCGCCCAGGCACTCATCCCATCGTTCCCGTGATGCTCGGCGAGGCCGCGCTCTCACAGAAAGTCGCCGCCCGCATGCTGGAGAAAGGCGTTTACTGCATCGGCTTTTTCTATCCCGTGGTCCCGCAAGGCATGGCCCGCATCCGCACCCAGGTCTCCGCCGCCCACAGCAAGGAAGACCTCGCGTTCGCGATCAACGCCTTCGCCGAAGTGAAGAAAGAATTCAGCCTCTAAACTGCCAACCCGACTACCCATGATGAACCACCCGACCGCTATTGAACTGGGCAAACTCCGCTCCGCGGCGCGCGTCGCAGCCGGTCAGGCCTACGCGCCCTACTCCAAGTTTCGCGTCGGCGCGGCGATCCTCGCGGACTCGGGCAAGATTTACTCGGGCTGCAACGTGGAGAACGCCTCCTACGGGCTCACCAACTGCGCCGAGCGCACCGCAATCTTCTCCGCGGTCGCGGCCGGTGAGAAGAAACTGAAAATCCGCTGTGTCGTCGTCTACACGCCGACCAAGCTCGCCACGGCTCCGTGCGGCGCGTGCCGGCAGGTCATCAACGAATTTGGTCCGCACGCCCGCGTCATCTCTTTCTGCAAGAGTGCCGACATCATCGACACTTCGCTCGACGCTCTCCTCCCCGGTGCGTTCGGACCCGCGGACCTCAAATAACCACCCTCGCCTGCGACGCCGCGTGCGTCGCTTTTCTTTTATGAAATACCTCATCATCCTCGCCGCGTTCGTCGCGGCCAACACCACCGCATTCGCGGCCGAGGTCACCCAGCCGGCGCGCCCGATCCTCGGCGTCGACCGCTCCTACATGGATCCCGCCGTGCCGCCCGCCACGGACTTCTACGCTTATGCCAACGGAACTTTCGACAAGGTCCCCATCCCCGGCGAATACGCGTCCTACGGCGTCAACCAGGAGGTCGACGAAAGGAACTTCGCCATTCTGAAAGACATTCTCGAAACCTCCGCCAAGTCGGGCGGCCCTAAGGGCAGTCTCACGCAGCGCGTCGGCGATTTCTACGCCGCCGGCATGGACGAGGCCGCCATCGAAACAGCGGGCTTGAAACCGCTCGCGCCGTTCTTCGCCGAGATCGATGACATCAAGACGTCCGCCGGCATCGTGCCCGTGCTCGGCCGCTTGCAGGCGCAGGGACTCGATGCCGGTTTCGGCTTCGGTGTCCGCATCGACGACAAAAACAGCACGGCGATGATCGCCGGCTTCGGCCAGGGCGGACTCAATCTCCCCGAGCGCGACTACTACCTGCGCTCTGACGAGAAATCGGCCGACATTCTCCAAGCTTATGCCGCGCACATCGCCAAGATGTTCGAGTTGGCGGGCGACAGCGCCAAAGCGGCCAAATCCAAGGCTACCGCCATCATGGCTCTCGAGACCAAGATCGCCGAGGTGTCGCGCAAGCTCGTCGATCTCCGCGACCCGGAGAAGAACTACAACAAGTTCGAGCGCGCCGAACTAACGAAGGTTACACCCGATTTCGCGTGGGAGTCTTTTCTCGCGCAGATGCATTTTCCGGCCAATGAGAAGACCGTGCTTGTCGGTCAGCCGGAATTTTTCACAGCGTTCGCCGGTCTGCTGAAATCCGAGCCGCTCGATAACTGGAAGGCTTACCTGCACTGGGCCGTGCTGCATCAGGCAGCCAACTTTCTTGGTCGCACCTTTGTGGACGAGACCTTTGCGTTCTACGCGAAGAAACTCTCCGGCCGCACCGAGCAGCGCCCACGCTGGAAGCGTGTCATGGCCGCAGCCGACAGCGCCATCGGCCAAGACCTCGGCCAGCTCTACGTAAAACGCGCCTTCAGTCCGGACGCCAAGCTGCGCGCGCTCGAAATGGTGAAGTTTCACCTTCAGGCCATGCACAACCGCATCGCCGCCTCGGAGTGGATGAGCGACGCCACGAAACTGCAGGCCTACAAGAAAATCGCGACCATGCGCAGCAAGATCGGTTATCCCGACCAGTGGCGCGACTACAGCGCGCTGTCGCTTTCGCGCGAATCGTATTTCGGCAACGTCGCGGCTGCGGCCGGATTTGAGGCGCGCCGGCAATTGGCCAAGCTCGGCCAGCCCGTCGACCACAACGAGTGGTATATGACGCCGCAAACGAACAACGCCTACTACGACCCGACGCAAAACGAAATGTGTTTTCCCGCCGGTATCCTGCAGCCGCCGTTTTTCGACGAGAAAGCCGACGACGCAACCAACTACGGCGCACTCGCCTCCACCATCGGCCACGAACTCACGCACGGTTTCGACGACCAAGGCAGCCAATACGACTACGAGGGCAACCTGAAGAGCTGGTGGAATGCCGACGACGTGAAGCGCTTCCAGGAGCGCGCCGAACTCGTCGCCAAACAATACGACGTTTACGAGGTCCTCCCCGGCCTGCACATCGAGGGCCACCAGACGCTCGGCGAAAACATCGCCGACATCGGCGGATTGCGCGTCGCCTTCGAGGCGTGGAAACT
>JANXWT010000139.1 GCA_025351035.1 Opitutia bacterium
GTGATTCTCCTCGTTGAAGAAGATGATGCGCTCGAGGACGCCGGTGAGAGTTTCGTTGGAAGCGGGAGACGCCACGCCCCAACGGATATGCAGGGCGCGGCGAAAAGGAAGAGCGGAGTAGGTGCATGGCGTCGTCGCTCGTCGCACCCTCCGGTGGAGCCGGCGTGCAAAACCGGCGGCTTGCCGCCCGTGGCTTGCGCGCGCCGTCGGCTCGGGCAACCTGCCTCCATGTGCCGAATCCATCCCCTCGCCGCGGCGTTCTGCGTGTCCGCTTTCGTGACTGTTTCCAGTTTCGCCCAAACTGCACCGGCGACGCCGGCCGCGGCGCCTGTCGCCGCTCCCGAAGTCAAACCCGCCGCGCCGAAGCTCACGCCGGAGGAGATCGTTGCCGAGCGCGACAAGTTCCTGAAGGAAATCCGCGCACAGATCACCGGCCACGAGAAGGAGCCGGCCGAGACGGTGTTCAAGGACATCAAGACGCTCAAGGGTGTGTCGGCGGGGACGCTCCTTGCCATCATGAACATCGGCTACAGCCGCTCGCTCGGCGTGAGCTGCACGCATTGCCATACGCCCGGCGAGTGGGACAAGTCAGACAAGCCGCAGAAGGAAATCGCGCGCGAGATGGGACGGATGTCGAAAACGATCAACAGCGAACTGCTGCCGAAAATCGCGAATCTCCAAAGCCAGAAGCCCGGCATCAATTGCACGACCTGCCATCGCGGCGAACTCAAACCCGCGCACGACTTGCCTGCACCTCCGCCCCGTCCGTCGGCGGGAGCAGCGAAAACCTGAGCGCGCGGAAGTCGACGAAGTGAAATTGTGTTCGCGGCGGGGTCGGCGCCCCCGCCCTACAGTTCGCGGATGCCTTTTTGATTGAGGAGCCGGCTCGCGCGCGGCAAAGGTGGCGGCGATGAAAATGGTTTCGCTCCGTTTCCGGTTTCTGCGCGCGCTGGCCATCGGCGGCGTGTTGCTGGCGGCCGTCACCGCGGCGCGCGCGGCCGACACGGCCGACGAGGCGGCGATCCGGAAACTGAACGACGGCTACCTGCTCGCGTTCCAGAAATGCGATGTCGCGTGGTATCGCGCGATGCTCGCGGAGGATTTTCGCGCGGTGCTGAGCGACGGGCGCATCATCGGCAAGACCGAGTTTCTCCAGCAGGCGGCGGTGCCACCGAACGTGACGGACTTCCGCCTCGACGACGTTTTGATCCGCACTTACTCCGACACGGCGGTGGTGAATGGCTTTGTGCGCTATCTGAAAACCGACGGTGCGCCGGTGCTCTCGCGCTACACCGCCACCTACGTCCGCACGAAGGGGCAATGGCGAATCGTGGCGACGCAGTTCACGCGCGTGCCGCCGCCGGCGGCGAAGTAGGTCTTGCCAATGACACCCACGCTCCTCGGTCTGCCTTACGATGCGAGTTCGTCGTTTCTGCGCGGAGCCGCAGCGGCACCAAAGGCGATCCGCATCGCACTGCACAGCCCGTCGACTAACTCGTGGAGCGAGGCGCTGGTTGACGTGCTCGGCTCCGGCGCGCTCGCCGATGCCGGCGACCTGCTGCTCGGCGACGATGCCGCGGGCACGCGGGCCGCGATCGAGGCCGGTGTGGGCAAAGTCATCGCGGCCGGCGGCCGACCTATCTCACTCAGCGGCGACCATTCGGTGACTTATCCCGTGCTGCGTGCGGTGCGGGCGACGCAACCGAAGTTGACGATTCTGCACATCGACGCACATGCGGATCTCTACGATGAGTTTGAGGGCGATCGGTTTTCGCACGCGTGTCCGTTCGCGCGCATCATGGAAGAGCGACTGTGCGACCGGCTCGTGCAAGTGGGCATTCGCACCCTCAACGCGCACCAGCGCGCGCAGGCCGACAAGTTCGGGGTCGAGATCATCGACATGCGCGCGTGGACCGCGGGGCAGCGGCCAGTGCTGACGGGACCGGTCTACGTGTCGCTCGATCTCGACGCGCTCGATCCGGCATTCACTCCGGGTGTGTCGCATTGGGAGCCGGGTGGGCTCAGCACGCGCGAGGTCATTGGCCTGATTCAATCTCTGCCCGCGACGCTCGTCGGTGCTGACGTCGTGGAGCTGAATCCCGCGCGCGACCCACAGGGCATCACGGCGATGGTGGCCGCGAAGTTCGTCAAGGAACTCGCCAGCCGCATGCTGGCACCCTAGCTTTCGGCGCATGAACAACGCCGCCCTGTTTCTCACCGGCCTCGTCGCCGTGCTCCATGTCTATTTTTTGGTGCTCGAAACGTTTCTGTGGACGAAGCCGTATGGCATGCGCGTGTTCAAGCTGACTTCCGAGCGCGCCGAGATGACGAAGTCGCTCGCGATGAACCAAGGCCTCTACAACGGATTTCTCGCCGCCGGTCTCGTGTGGGGAATGATGGCGGGCACGGACGGACAAACGATCAAGGTGTTTTTTCTCTCCTGCGTGATCGTCGCCGGCATCTTCGGCGCGGCGACAGCCAACCGAAAAATTCTCTGGGTGCAGGCCGTGCCGGGCGCGCTGGCGCTCGCACTGGTGTGCGCAGCCGGCCGGTGAGCGCGGCACCCGCGTGCGCAAGCGCTAGGTGAGCAGCGCGGGTGCGAGCGCGGGGAGCGAAGGGAAAATCTCCGTCGCGCCGGCCGCGCGCAATTCGTCCGCCGAGTGCGTGCCGGTGGTGACGCCGATGAAGGCGAGGCCGGCGTCGTGCGCCGCGGCAACGTCATAAGGCGAATCGCCAACAAGGGCGGTGGTCGCGGTGTCGGCCCCGAGTTGTCCGAGCGCGTGACGAGTGAATTCCACTGCGGGTTTGAGCCACGGCGTGTCCTTCGCGCCGAAATTGCCGTCGAGCAGAGCGGCGAGGCCGAGATGAGCGGCAACGCGGCGGGAGGAATCACCGAGCTTGTTGGTGAAGATGGCGGCCTTCACGCCGTGTTGTCGGAGCGCGGTGAGCAGTTCGCGGGCACCCGGCAGCAAGTCGACATCGGCGAGCATCGTGGCGTCCCAGTGTGGACGGTAGATCGCGAGAGCGGCGGCGAGGTTTTTGCGACCGGCGAGTTGGGTGAGAGCGTGTTCCAGTCCGCCGCCGACGGCGGCACGCACCTGCGCGGCAGTGGGTGCGGGCAGCCCCAACGACCGCATTGTGTGCGCATGGCAGCGGTGGATGGCGGCGAAGTGGTCGATCAAAGTGCCATCGAGATCGAAGAGGACGGTGCGGTAGCGCATGAGCGGGTCCGAGGATTGCCGGGGGCGTGGTCCCCGCGAGGAATAAAAACGGGTCGTCCCTAAGTCGCTGCCCGGCCAGGCCGTCGGGCCGGAAAAAATTTTCTCGTGAACGCGCGGCGAACCGGTGAGCCTGCCGGCGATGAGCGCACCCAAGCCGCAAGCCCAAGTGGAAGCCACGCCGGAGGGCGATGGGTTGACGTTGCGGCTCGGCGGCGACTGGCGCATGACGGCGGAGCGGCCGTCGTGGCCGGAGGTGTTGGCGAAACGCCTGCCGAAACGAATCCGGCTCTCGGCCGGCGCGATCGGCGCGTGGGACAGTTCGCTGGCGCTCTTCGTGCGCGACGCGCGCGTATGGGCCGAGGCGAACGGCGCGGCCTTGACGACCGAGGGATTGCCGGCGGGAGCGGAACAATTGGCCGAACTCCTCGTGCGCAAAGCCGCCCAGCCGGCGACACGTCCGCTCGGTCTGCCAAATCTCTTTTCGATCGTCGGCCAGGTGACCTTCCAACTGTGGGGAGAAGTGAAGGAATTCTCCCAGCTGGTCGGCGAATGCGCGTTCAGTGTCGGGCGGCTTTTGCGCGGACAGGCGCAGTTTCGTTGGAGCGACTGTGTGACGGAGATGCAGGCGTGCGGCATCATGGCGCTCCCGATAGTGGGGCTGATCAGTTTTCTCGTCGGTGTGACCATGGCCTACACCGGGTCGATCGTCGTGCGGCAATACGGCGGCGACATCTGGATCGCCGACATGGTGGGCCTCGCGGTCGTGCGCGAGATGGGCCCGATGATGGCGGCCATCGTGCTGGCGGGGCGCACCGGCGCGGCGTTCGCCGCGACGCTGGGCAACATGAAGGCCAACGAGGAGATTGACGCGCTCGAAACTCTCGGCGTGTCGCCCGTCGACTTTCTGGTGATGCCGCGGTTGGGCGCGTTGTTTTTCATGATGCCATTGCTGGCGCTCTACTCGAATTTTCTCGGCATCGCGGGCGGCTTCGCGGTGGCGCGCGGCATTCTCGACATCCCCGGCAATGCCTATTGGGCCGAGACCAAGTCGATCGTCGACTTGTCGGATTTGAGCACGGGGCTGATCAAAGCGGCGACGTTTGGCGCGCTGGTCGGACTGGCGGGCTGTCTGCGTGGGTTGCAGGCCGACCGGAGCGCGGCCGGCGTGGGGCGCGCGGCGACGATGGCCGTGGTGACCGGGATTTTCCTCATCATCGTCGCGGACTCGATCTTCGCGGTGATTTTCAACATCCTTGGCTGGTAACCTTCCCTTGTGAACGTCACCACGCCCAGCCTCGCCGCCAAGTTCGCCATCGAGGTCGACGGCGTGGAGTGCCGCTACGGGGAGAAAGTGGTGCTCGAAAACGTGTCGTTTGCGGTCAAGCGCGGGGAAATATTCTTCATTATCGGGGGCAGCGGTTGCGGCAAGAGCACGCTGCTGCGGCACATGATCGGTCTGCACCAGCCGGCGCGCGGCACCGTGCGGTATTCGGGACGCGACTTCACCCATGCCGGGACTGCCGAGCGCAAGGCGTTGCTTCGGAGCTTCGGCGTGCTCTACCAAAGCGGCGCGCTGTGGAGTTCGATGACGGTCGGCGAAAACGTCGCCTTGCCTTTGGAGATTTTTACCGACCTGAGCCCCAGGGACCGCGCGGAGATCGTGGCGCTGAAGCTCGCGCAGGTCGGTCTCGCCGGCTACGAGGATTATTTCCCCGCCGAGATCAGCGGCGGCATGAAGAAGCGCGCGGGTCTCGCGCGGGCCTTGGCCCTTGACCCGGCGATCGTGTTTTTCGACGAACCTTCGGCCGGACTCGACCCGATCACTTCGCTCAAGTTGGACGAGCTGGTGCGGCAGATCCGCGAGACGCTGGGGACGACGATCATCATCGTCTCGCATGAGCTGGCCAGCATCTTCGACATCGCCGACCGGGTCATCATGCTCGACCGCGATACGCGGGGCGTGATCGCGGAGGGTGAGCCGCGGACACTGCGGGACCGCAGCGACGATCCGCGTGTGCGGCAGTTTTTGAATAGACGCAGCCCCGGTGTTGCCGCACAACTGGAGAAACCCAACCTGTGAAAGCGAAACTCAGTCCCGCCGCCGTCGGCATGTTTATCCTCGGAGCTCTCGTGCTCGGACTGGCGGCCTATCTTTCCTTCGGCGGAAAGAATTTTTTTTCCAAGCCGTCGCGGTTCATGATTTATTTCGACGAATCGGTCAGCGGCCTCGACCTCGGTGCGTCGGTGAAACTCAACGGCGTGCGCATCGGGCGGGTGGCGGCGATTAATGTCCGCTACGACGCGGCCAAGAAAAAATCGCTCGTCCAGACCGTCTGCGAGGTGGACCGCAACATCCTCAGCGACCACGAGGGCAAGTTGATCGACCTGATGAACTCCGTGGAGTTGCAGGACATGATTGACCGCGGGTTGCGCGCGCGCCTGAACCTGACCGGCATCACGGGGCTGCTTTTTGTGGAGTTGAGTTTTGAGGACGCCCGGAAATATCCGCCCAATCCCGCCTACATGATTGACGTGTATCCGGTGGTGCCGGCGGTCCCGTCACCGATTTCCGAGGTCCTGGAAAGCGTCGTGGAAATCGTGGCCAATATCAAGAAGGTCGACTTTGCCGATCTCGGCAAGGAATTGAAATCGCTCATGGTTGCCACCAACCAGAAGGTGGGCGAATTTGACGCCAAAGCGGTTGCGGAACGGATCACGCACGCGGCGGCGGCGATCGAGACGTTCGTCGGCTCACCCGAGGCGAAAAACGCCTTTACGAACCTGAACGGGGCGATCGCGGATCTGCGCGGCACCCTAGCGAAGATCGACGCCCAAGTGGGCCCGACGAGCGCCGAGTTGAACAAGACCCTCGCCGACGCGCAGTCCGCGATGAAGTCGATCGATGCCGCGGCCGCCACCGCGCGAAATTTCGTGCAGACGCACAGCGGGCTGGGCGAGGACGTCACGCAGTCGTTGCGGCAGGTTGCCGACGCTGCGGCCGCCATCACCCGGCTAGCGGACTTCTTGGAACGCAACCCGAACGCCCTCCTGGTAGGCAAGAAGCCGCCGCAATAGGAACCAATCGCATGAACACGACGAGCCCCGGAATTTTACTGAGAGTTGTCCTTGGCGGCTGGGTCGTGGTCGGCGCGTTGCTTACGGGCTGCGGGCTGCCGAAGATCGAGCCAGCGCGACCTGACACGACCAGATACTATGTGCTCGCCGGCACGACGGGCTTGCAGTTCGAAGGGACCGGAGTCCACGTGAAACCAGTGCGGGTGCCCGCTTATTTGCAGAGCCGGCTGCTGGCCGTGCGCCTCGCCGATCAAGAGGTGCACTATGCGGAGGCGGCGCAATGGGCCGAACCGCTCGATGCCGGCATCACGCAGTTGCTCCGGGCCAAAGTGAAACCGCCGGCCGGCGGCGGTGACGTCACCGTGCAGGTGCTGGTGCAGCAGTGCGAAGGCGCGGTCGGCAACGGCGGCGGCGTGTTTTTTGCGGCCACCTTTGAAGTGGGCACCAGCGAGAAGGATTCCGTGCCGGTGCGCCATGCGTTCACCGCCCAACCGCGCCCGTGGGACGGCAAGGATTATTCGGGCCTTGCCGCCGGGTTGCGTGACGCCGTCAGCGAATTGGCCGACGCGATCTCCGCGGCACTGTCCGCAAAGAAGTGAGGGCCTGGTGGACGCAGTTGCGCACAACAGCACTGCGGCGATACGGGCGAGAGTGCTGGCTCTGGCAAGGTCGGGCTTGATAAAACGAAACGCCCCGGGATAGTTCAAGTCAGGTCCCGGCATGCAAAAAATTGAATCCATCAGTGTGATGCGCAGGGTCGCGGAAGAGTGGCGCGCGACCGGGAAACGGGTCGCGTGGGTGCCGACCTCGGGCGCGTTGCATGGCGGGCACGCGAGCCTCATCCGCCGGGCGCGGGAGTCGGCGGATATCGTCGTGGTGTCGGTTTTCCTTAATCCGCTGCAGTTCGGCCCGAGTGAGGATTTTGCCAAGTATCCGCGCAATCCGGCGGGCGACGTGGCGCTGGCCGAACGCGAGGGGGTGACGGTGCTCTTCGCGCCCACGGTGGAGGAAATGTTTCCCAAGGGATTTTCGAGCCATGTGGCGGAGGATGGTGTGAGCAGGACGCTTTGCGGCATCACCCGGCCGCAGTTTTTCCGCGGCGTGCTCACCTGTTGGGTGAAACTTATCCACCTCCTGCGTCCCGGCGTGCTGTTGATGGGTGAGAACGAGGCCCAGTTGATCGCGGTGATGCGGAAATTCACGGCCGACCTGCTGTTGCCGGTCGAAATCATCGCGGTGCCAACCGTGCGCGACCCCGACGGCCTGCCGGTCAGCGCCCGCAATGCCTACTTGACCCCGACGCAACGCGACGAAGCGCTCGCCGTCTATCGTTCATTGGTAAAGGTCAAGGAAATGGTCGACTCGGGCGTGCAGAGTGCCGACCGCATCGTGGCCGAGGTGACTCACCTTCTTGCGGCGAAGCGCCGCCTGCGGGTGATCTACATTTCGGTGGTCGACCGGACCACGATGGAGCAACTGCGCGAGGTTTCTCCGGGACAATGTCTGATGGCTATTGCCTACTGGGTTGATGAGGTGCGGTTGACGGATAATATCCCGCTTTGATAGTTGGAATGGCGTGTGAATAACCTGTCGGCAGATGCCTGATTATACCCGGAGAGCGGCGCGACTGCGGGTCTGTGAAATACTTTCCCGAGGACGGTGGAAGTGGGCAGAAACTTGGAAGTCGCTGTTGAGTAATCCCGAAGTCGCAAAGCGGCCGTGGGGTGTTCTGTCCGGAGGAGTTGGGGGCCGATAGCCCCTAACACGTTCCCGAGCAGCGGGCTAATATATGCACTTGGAAGCCGCCAAAGCAAAAGACAGGGAGCCCATCCGAAATATTCCAAGCACCGGCGCCGCCAATCCTCCCGCGGAAGTCAGTCCCGGACCACGGGGAGGACCGCGGAAAGGAGGGGAGGGCTTCGACCGGTTTGCCTGTCGCGCCAATTGTGAAGAATACTCTGAATTTTCCATCTGGTAGTTCGCGAGATCCGACGGTTGAGGTTGAGTTTTTCTGAATCATTTGAAACGTCTGGGACCGCGTGAGCACAGATTTTCCCGCCAAACCCCGCATCGCGATCATCGGCGCCGGCGCCCTCGGTTGCTATTACGGTGCCCGTCTCGCCAGAGCTGGTTTTGATGTGCATTTTCTTTGCCGCACCGGCCGGGCTGCGGTGATGGCGCACGGCATCCGCGTCAAGACTCCGACGGAGCGCATCCACATTCGCAAGCCGCAGGTTTATGCGACCGTGGAGGAAATTGGCCTGTGCGATCTCGTGGTCGTGGCGCTCAAGGCGACGGCGAATGACCAGTTGCCACGCCTGCTCCCACCGCTGGTGGGCGAACACACCCTTGTGCTCACCTTGCAAAACGGCCTTGGGGTCGAGGAGCCTGTGGCCGAAGTCGTGGGTGGCAGACACGTGCTCGGGGCGATCTGCTACAACGGCAGCTATCGCACCGCGCCGGGCGTGATCGTCTGCACACTGCCGGGGTTGATGATGATCGGCGAGTTTGGTCGTCCGGTGCAGGAGCGCACTCGCGCTGTCGCCGCGCTTTTCAACAAGGCTGGCGTCAAAACCGACGCTCACGAGAACCTCGAGGAGCAGCGTTGGAAAAAGCTGGTGTGGAATGTGCCGTTCAACGGGCTCGCGATCGCGGCCGGCGGCGTGACGACCAATGTGCTCCTCGCCGACGACGGCATGCGCTTGCTCGCCCGGCGGTTGATGGAGGAGCTCGTGGACGCCGCCGCGAAATTCGGCCATGTCATCCCGCGGGTGTTCGTCGACGCCCAGTTTGAGCGCACCGAGAAAATGGGCGTCTACCGTCCGTCGAGCCTCATCGACTTCGAGGATGGCCGCGCCGTCGAATTGGAGGAAATCTGGGGCGAGCCGGTGCGCCGCGCGAAATCCGTCGGCGTGCCCGTGCCGCGCCTCGAGATGCTCTACTGGCTGATCAAGCGACTGCTCGCCGCCCGCGACAACCGCATCCGCAAACGCTGACGCCCAACAACGCGCTTGCCGCGCCGGAGATTTCGCGAAATCTGGCGCAATGCGCAAATTCCCCCTCTGGCTTGCGGCGCTCGCCTTGTCCCTGATCGCCCGCGCCGACGTCACCCCCGCCAACTTCGACCTGACGGTGAAACCGCAGGATGATTTCTACCGTTTCGTCAACGGCAGCTATCTCAAGAACACGCCGATCCCGCCCGAATACAGCAGTTGGGGCTCGCACGCCGAGCTGACCAAGCGCAATCAGGACGCGCTGCGCGCGATCTGCGAACGCTCGGCCACCAAGGGCACCGCCGGCACGCCCTTCGAACGCCAAGTCGGCGATCTCTTCGCCAGCGGCATGGACGAAACGGCGATCAACGCCGCGGGCGCCACGCCGTTGCAGCCCGAGTTCGATCTCATCGCGTCGGTTAAGACACCCGCTGACCTCATGCGCGTCATCGCGCAGCTCCGCGCGCGCGGCGTCGGCGGCATCGGTTTCCGTTTCCAAAGCGAGGCCGATGCGCGCAACAGCCGCATAGAGTTGGCGCATCTTTCGCAGGGCGGTCTTGGCCTGCCCGAGCGCGACTACTACCTGCGCCCCGACGAGAAATCCAAGAAACTCCGCGAGCAATACGTCGCGCATGTCACCAAGATGTTCGAGCTGCTCGGTGATGCGTCCGAGGCCGCGCAGGCTTCGGCGGCCGCCGTGCTGAAACTCGAAACCGCGCTGGCGGAAGCGTCGATGTCGCGCGTGCAACTGCGCGATCCGCACGCCAGCTACCACAAGATGCCCGTGACGGAGCTGCAGCACACGGTGCCCGGCATCGATTGGTCGGCGTATTTCAAGACGGTCGGCGCGCCGGCTTTCACCGAGGTCAACGTCGAGCAGCCCGCCTTCGTGCAGGCCTTCGCCGGCATGCTGGCGTCGGTGCCGCTCGCTGACTGGCAGGCTTATCTCCGCTGGCGCACGGTTGATGGCGTCGCAACGTTTCTGAGCGAGCCGTTCGCGAAACAGAGTTTTGAATTCCGTGGCCGCACGCTCACGGGCCAGCAGAAGGAGCGCGACCGCTGGTTGCGCGTCGTCTCGACCATCGACAACAATCTCGGCGATCCGCTCGGTCAGCTCTACGTCGCCGAGTATTTCCCACCCGAGTCGAAGGCGCGCATGATCCAGCTCGTCGCCAATCTCCGCGCGGCGCTGCGCGAGCGCCTGACCACCATCGAGTGGATGGACGCCCCGACGCGCACCAAGGCTCTCGCGAAACTCGACGCGTTCACGGTGAAGGTGGGCTACACCGACAAGTGGCGCGACTACAGCCCCGTCGTCATCGACCGCGGGCCCTACGTCTCGAATCTCCTCCGCCTGCGCGCGTTCGCGCACGCCTACAACATGGCGCAGATCGGCCAGCCGGTTGACAAGACGGAGTGGGGCATGACGCCGTCGACGGTGAACGCCTATTTCAACCCGACCGGCAACGAGATTGTTTTTCCCGCCGGTTACCTGCAGCCGCCGTTCTTCGATCCAAAGGGCGACGATGCGCCGAACTACGGCGGCATCGGCACGAGCATCGGTCACGAAATGACGCACGGTTACGACGATCAAGGCCGCCAATACGACGGCGCGGGTAACCTCGTCGACTGGTGGACGCCCGAGATCGCCGCGCGTTTCAAGGAGCGCTCCGAGGGTATCGTGAAACAATACTCCGCCTACACTGTGCTCGACGGTCTGCACATCAACGGTCAGCTCACGCAGGGTGAAAACATCGCCGATCTCGGCGGCGTGAAGATCGCCTACGCCGGTTTGCAAAAAGCACTCGCCGGCAAACCTCAGGAGAAGATCGACGGCTTCACGCCCGAGCAGCGTTTCTTCATCAGTTGGGCCGCGAAGTGGCGCCGTAGCAACCGCCCCGAGGCGCTGCGCCTGCAGGTGAACACCGATCCACACTCGCCCGCCGAGTTCCGTGCCAACGGCCCGCTTTCGAACCTCGACGAGTTCGCGCGCGCCTTCGATGTGCCCGAGGGCGCGCCAATGCGCCGCCCCGCCGCCGAACGGATCAACATCTGGTAATCGGTTGACCCCATGGCGACCCCCAAGTTCGAGCCCTACATCCCCGCCAGCACGATCCTGCGCGAGTTCTCCCTCCGTGCCGTCCTGACCGGCACGATCCTCGGCATGGTGTTTGGCGCGTCGTCGCTCTACCTCGTGCTCAAGGTCGGCCTCACCGTCAGCGCGTCGATTCCTGTCGCCGTCATCTCGCTCGCGCTGTTCCGCACCTGGTCGAAGTTCGGCGGACGCGACTCGACCATCCTCGAGAACAACATCACGCAGACCGCCGGCTCGGCGGGCGAGTCCATCGCGTTCGGCGTCGGCGTGACGATGCCCGCGATCATGATCCTCGGCTTCGATCTCGAGGTGACGCGCGTGCTCCTCGTCGGGTGCCTCGGCGGCATCCTCGGCATACTGATGATGATCCCGCTCCGGCGCGCGCTCATCGTCGAGCAGCACGGGTCGCTGAAGTACCCCGAGGG
>JANXWT010000172.1 GCA_025351035.1 Opitutia bacterium
TCGTCATGAAGGGCAAGGGGAAAAAACCATGAGCACCGCCGATCTAATCGCCTTTATCAAGAAGCAGCCGATCGGCTTTGCCTGTGGCCTCATCTGCCTGGCCTGCGGCCTCCTGTTGTATTTTCGCGGCGACGTCATCGCCGAAAATCAAAAAATCTTCGACGAGAAATCCGCCAAGGCCGACGAGATGGAAACCAACGTGCGCAACGCGAAGGATCTGTCCGCGCAGGTTGCCGTCATGCAGGCCGCCGGCAAGGAACTGGAATCCCGCTTGGTCCACGTCTCGCAGCTCGCTCTTAACTACCGCTATTTCTACCGCCTGGTCGACGAGATCGGCATCAAGCTGAACGGCGATGTCCGGCAGAGCACCGTGCCCGTGACCGGACCCAAGAGCCGCTACCAGCCGGTGCTCTATAACATCCAAGTGCAAGGTCCCTTCCCCAAGGTGCTCGGCCTCTTGCAGCGGCTGGAATCCGCCAACCGCTTCTGCCGCTTCAATGTCGTTAACCTCACCAAATTCGCGGGCCGGGCAGAAGATGGTTCGGATTTGCTGATGGCCGCGCTGACTCTCGAACTTCTGGGTGTGCCATGAAAACCACTTTGCGCCCCGCCTTTATCCTGCTAGCCCTTGCGGTCTCCGCGCCGCTTCCCGCGGCCGACTTGCCGCGGCCGCCGCCCATGCTGGCTCCCTCCGGTGTGGCTCCCAACCCTTCCGCTAATGCCGCCGCCCCGGCAGGCTCCGCCAGTGCCGTGCTCAGCCCATCCAGTCGGGCTAGTTCGCTTGAGGCCGCAAAAATGCTTTTGGCCGGAACCACCTATCCCGTCAACCCCGCCCAGGTCGATCCCTTCAACCCCCCCGCCTTTGCCGGGTTCATCGCCGGACCTCAACCAGTCCCCGGTCCCGGCACTCCTCCTCCCGCTGGCCCCGTCCCCGGAGCGGACCTGCTCCGCAAGATCGCCGCCGGCCTCAAACCCAGCGGACATTTTGTCATCGGCGGCGAACCGACCCTCGTGTTCGGCCAAAAGAGAGTCAAAGCCGGCAGCACCATGACAATCAATTTTGAAGGCAGCGCCTACACCGTGGAAATTGCCGCCGTCACCAACACCACCTTTACCCTCCGCCTCAACCGCGAAGAATACACCCGGCCGATCAAATAAGGACCCGCACCATGAGCACACGTCTACTCCTCTCCGCCCTGTTCACTCTGGCCAGTGTTGCCAGCATGTCCGCCCAGCAAATGCCCCCCATGGCT
The DNA here is from genome assembly GCA_025351035.1 of Opitutia bacterium. Taxonomy (GTDB): domain Bacteria; phylum Verrucomicrobiota; class Verrucomicrobiia; order Opitutales; family Opitutaceae; genus JACQFT01. Next base: position 1,254 of record JANXWT010000172.1, read on the forward strand.
GCCGCGCCATCGGCTGCCGTGACGGCACCCGCCAAAGACACGGCCACCGCCGCCCCGGCCGCCACCGCTCCTGTCGAGGCACCCAAGCCCGCCTCCACCGTGCAGGGCGCTGAGCCCGTCAAAGGCACCGCCAGCCGCGACCACGACACCCTCTCCGTCGACTTCCCCGACGAGGACATCAAGTCCATCCTCCGCAACGTCGCCGATCTGTTCGAACTCAACCTAGTCGTGCCCGACACCCTCACCGGCAAGACCTCTATCAAGCTCCGCGACGTCTCTTGGCGCCAGATTTTCCAAGTTGTCCTCGCGCCCGTCAACTTCACCTACGTCGAGGAAGGCAACATCATCAAGATCATCTCCAACGAGTCCCTGCTCGATGAACCGATGGCCACCGACGTTATCATCCTGAACAGCGCCAAGGCTGGCGAAATCAAGCCCACGATCGATGGCCTCATCGACGCCGCCAAAGGCGGCAAAATCCTCATCGACGCCCGCAGCAACGCCCTTGTCATCACGGAGCGGCCCAGCCGCATGAGCCGCATCCGCAGCACCATCGACAAACTCGACAAGCCCACCGGCCAGGTGATGATCGAGTCCAAGTTTGTCGAGGTCCTTGATCGCGACGTTAAGGACATTGGCCTTGATTGGACCCTCACTGGCGGCGGCACGGCGCGCCAGAATTACGACTACCTGAAGGACCACGGCAATGTCGTCACCAACTCCAATAACTCCGGTGGACCCGATGTCGTTCGCAACGCATCCAGCTCTACGGTGGTGGATTCAAGCATTTCTAACCCCCCCGTAGTCGGTGCCAACCCACCCACTACGACAGTTACGCTCAATTCGAACAACGGCCTTTCAACCACGTTCAATTCCAACGCGCTCAACAATACCACCTACGATTTGGCCAAAGGTCTCCAGACGGCCGTCCTCTCCAATTACCGATTCGGAGTTGTGCTGAAGGCGCTGCAGACCAACAACAAATCCAAGATCGTTTCCAACCCGACCGTCGTGACCATGAACAACTCCGAAGCCATCATCAATGTGGGCTCGGAGGATCCGGTGCCTAGGTTTACCTATAATCAGCAGCAGGGAACCTATGAGGTGTCCGGATTTGATCTGATGAAGATCGGCATCATCCTCAAGGTCACTCCGCAGATTAGCGGGAACGGGGTGATTAACATGAAGCTCGCGCCCGAGGTGAGCCAGAAGACCGGTTCGGTGCAATTTGGCTCCGCCCAGATTCCGATCAAGGCCACCCGCAGCGTCACCACCCAAGTTTCACTCAGGGACGGCTACACCATGGGCATTGGCGGCCTGATGACCACGAACCGTGAGCAGGGAGGCACAAAATTACCGTTTCTTGGCAGCATTCCCGGGCTCGGGAAACTTTTCTCCTCCAAGTCGAACAATGTCTCGACGACTACCCTCTTGGTTTTCGTAACCGCCAAGATCATTAATGCGGAGGGAGGTTCCCCCGAGGAGATTTTTGATCCGCGCACCATCAAGGCCATGGGGATAACCCGCGACGAGCTCCCCGGTAACCGCGCCCCCAAGGGCACGGACATTTTTTCCGCCCCTGCTCCCGAAAAGAAAGAGTAAGCACCGGCAATTTCTCCCTTCCCGACCGGTGGCTTGTGCCGCCGGTCTTTTTTTGCCCCCGAGCCAATGTCATATAATAGATGACAATCGGCCGGCGCGCGACCGGCCGGACGCGCTCCGTCAGTTCGCCGGCCCTCACCACCAGCCGCTCACGAAGCCCTGCGCGTATTTGATGGCGAACACGCCGAGATTCTTCGCCACATGCGCGGCCATGCACGGCAGCAGCGACCGCGTGGGATTCCCCGGCAGGTAACGCACCGCGTAGAACCACAGCGAGCCCGCGAAGATCGCCGCCGTGCTGAACCAAGCCTTCGGCCCGAAATGCATTACCAGTGTGCCGGCTGTCCACTCCCAGAGGAACGGATGCAGCAGCGCGAACCCGAACGACGCCCCAACAATGCCTGCGACCAGCGCGGCGCGCCCGTGGTTCTCCACCACCACAAAGCCGCGGAAAATCAGCTCTTCCACAAAAGCCGCGGCGAGCGTGGAGAGGCCGAAGAGCACCGTCATGTGACTCTGCTCACCGCTCACGCCGAGCGCGTATTCGCCGCCGGTCTCCGCTGCCAGCAGCCCGAGTGCGCCCAGCACCGCGAGCATGATCAGACCGCGCGCCGCCGGCGTCGCCCCGGGTAGCGCCCGCGGATTTGGCGTGCCGCTCCGTCCCGCGCGAAAGTCATCGAGCCACCATTTGCCGACGACGGCACCGCCGCCGAGCATCGCCAGCAGGAGAATCGGGTTGTCTTGGGACATGCGCCCCACCAAACGCGAGGCCGGCCCGGCGGGCAAGCCTGCGATGAGCAACCTCGCCCGCCAATCTCCCGCGCCCCGCGCCACCCGGGAAATGGTCCCAACGCGCCGGTTCGTGCTTTGTCACGTATTACGTGACAAAGCCCGTTCACGTTCACTGTGATTGATGGAGGTGGGAGGTGCGGCGCGCCCGGCGCGGCCACTATTTGTTAGCCATTTCGTCATTCCCTTCTAGCTTTCGCGGCAAATGTCCGGTCCGCCTGCCGCCTCCGTCCCGCCTGCCGCGTCGCGCGATTTCAATGCGATTTTCGCGCGGATCGGCCCGCAAATGACCGCGCTCGATCAATTCATGCGCTTGCAGGTGGAGCGATTTGAGCCGGAGATTCGCAGCATGGCCGCTTACTGTCTCGACACGACTGGCAAGCGACTTCGCCCCACGCTCGTTTTTGTCAGCGGTTGGCAGGGCGACGGCGTGGTGTCCGATGACCTCGTGCGCGCCGCCGGCGTCGTCGAGATGGTGCATCTCGCCACACTGGTGCATGACGACATCATGGATCGCGCCGAAATCCGCCGCAATCACCGCACCGCCGCGCGTGAGTTCGGGGCCGACGCGGCGGTGCTGCTTGGCGACGCGTTGTTTTCACAGGCCCTGCATGTCGCCGCACAATTTCCCACGACGGAAGTCTGCCGCGTGGTCGCGGAGTCGACGCGCAAGGTCTGTTCCGGCGAGATCATGCAGACCCTGCGGCGCCGGGACATCAACATTTCATTCGCCGACTACGAGCGCATGATCGACCTCAAGACGGCCGAACTTTTCCGCGTCTCTTGTTTTCTTGGCAGTCGCATCAGCGGACACGCGCCGGATTTCGTCGAAGCCTCGGCCGTTTTCGGGCGACACCTCGGGGTGGCCTATCAAATCTACGACGACCTCGTGGATTTTCTCGGCGAAGAAGGCCGCATTGGCAAGACCCTCGGCACCGACCTTGCGACGGGCAAGCTCACGCTGCCACTCATACTGCTGCTGGAGAAGTTGCCGCCGGCTGAACGGGCTGAGCTGGTAAAATCATTGCGCGAAGGCCGGCCGCTCGGGCTCGCCGCAAGTGTCGGGCGCATGCGGGAGCTCGGCATCGCCACCGGAGTCGTCGCGGCGATTGACCGCGAACTCGCGCTGGCCGGCGCGGCACTCGCGCCATTCGGCACGCTGACGCCGACGCCGCTCATGCTCACGCTGTGCGGTGTGCTCCAGGGGCAGGTCGCTGCTCTGCAAACACCACCGTGCTGAATTCCGGAGAGGCTGACCTCCCCGGGGTTCGCCTTGGCGGTCTCGTGGAGGGCCGCGCCTTGTTATTTAATTTGCCAGTTCCGAACGCCACTCTAGCGTCTGGTTTCCGCGATGAATCTGGCCAAAGTCTTCACCAAGACCCTCGTCACGTCCCCTGAGCGCCAACAGGAGGCCGATGCGGATTTCGTCGTGGTCCGGCGCGTGCAAGAGGGCGATGTCGCCGCGTTTGACCGGTTGATCCTCAAATACCGCGCCCGCATCTTCGGGGTGATTTACAATCTTACTTCTAACCGCGAAGACGCCTCCGACCTCTCCCAAGAGGCCTTCATCAAAGCCTTCCAGTCGATCAACCGTTTCCAAGGCCAGTCCTCATTTTTCACTTGGCTCTACAAGATCGCCGTCAACTCGACCCTCAGCCATCTGCGCAAGAATCGTCTGCGGACGTTCTTCAGTCTCGAAAAACTGCATGAGGACGGCACGACGGGCCAGTTTATCGAGCAATTGACGGACAAGAGCGGGGTAGAGCGGGATTCCTATCTCCGTGAGCTTCAGGAAAAATTGAACGAATCGCTCCAAAAATTGTCTATCAAACACCGCACTGTGATTACTTTATTCGAAATCGACGGACTCAGCCACACCGAGATCGCCCAAATTATGGGCTGTTCGGAAGGCACGGTCCGCTCGCGCCTGCACTACGCCAAGCAATTCCTGCAAGGCGAACTGGGCAAATACCTCCGTTGATGCTTACCCCCATGCCGAATCAGGATCACCGCCCCCAAGTCACCGTCGAGCAGCTCCTCCGCCTCAAGCGAGCTGAGCGGCCCACCGATGAATTCTGGACCCGTTTCGAGCGGGAGCTGCGCCAAAAGCAGCTCGCCGCTCTCGTCGAAAGACGCCCGTGGTGGCAGCAAGTCCCGCAGCTTCTCGCCCGCCGCACCTACCTGCCCATTGGAGCCACTGCGATCCTCGCCTTCACACTGGTTACCGTGAAATATTATGCGCCGGCTGAGCGCGCGCGCGTTGACGAAGCCGCCGGCAACCCAACTACCGCCGTGGTGGAAAACGCCACACCCACCCGGGCGGAGGGCACTGTTTCCGTTCCGGTTGCGCCCGCCGTTTCCGAGGTCAGCGTGGCCCAACTCGTCGACGACCGGATCCCAGTGGCCGCTCCGGCCGCCACGAGCATCCCGGCGTCTGCTAACGCCACCGCCGATCTGATTTCTTGGAGCGCTCCCGCTGCTGCCGGGCCGGCTTCTCCCTCCGCCCGCAACATCGCGGCGAACATCGCGAGTCTCGAGCAAACCGAGCCCGAGCTCCTCAGCTCTCTGAATGGCCGGCGCAACATTGCACCGCGTCTCCAGTCCGCGGCTTCGCCCGGCATTTCCGAATTCGTGACGGTTGCCACCAACACGTCCAAGCGCGCCCGGCTCCTCGCGCAGTTTAGCGACCGTCAGTTCACGCCCGAGCCGCAGGCTCCGGAGATCGTCCGCGAACGCCTCGCGCGGCACCTCGCCGATGCCGAGACGATCGGGCGCTTCAGCCGCATCGGCCTGAAGGGTGATCAAGTGTCGCTGAAGTTCTGATCGGGCCCGGCCCGCCCGCGGTTGCATTCACCGGCCCGCCTCACGGCGGGCCTGTTATTTCTCCGCCACGCAGAGGCCGCAGATGTCGTAGAAGAAATCCGTGCCCTTGTCGTCGACGATGATGAACGCCGGGAAATCCTTCACCTCGATCTTCCACACAGCCTCCATGCCGAGCTCGGGATAATCGAGCACTTCGACCTTCGTGATGTTGTCCTGCGCAAGGATCGCCGCCGGGCCGCCGATGCTGCCGAGATAAAATCCGCCGTGCTGCTTGCACGCATCGGTCACGGCCTTGCTGCGATTGCCCTTCGCGAGCATCACGAGCGAGCCGCCGTGGGCTTGGAAAAGGCCGACGTAGCTGTCCATGCGCCCCGCTGTCGTCGGACCGAACGAGCCGGACGCGTAACCTGCGGGCGTCTTGGCCGGGCCAGCGTAATAGACCGGATGGTTCTTGATGTAGTCGGGCAAACCCAAACCGGCTTCGAGATGCTCCTTCAGTTTCGCGTGTGCGCTGTCGCGGGCGACAATCACCGTGCCCGTCAGCGAGACGCGCGTCGTCACCGGATGCTGCGAGAGTTCGGCGAGGATGTCTTTCATCGGCCGGTTCAGGTCGATGCGCACGAAATTGTCGTCCTTGAATGCCCGCGCTTCCGGCGAAATGAAACGGCCCGGGTTGGGCTCCATCTGCTCGAGAAAAATACCGTGCTTCGTGATCTTCGCCTTGATGTTGCGGTCGGCGCTGCACGACACACCCATGCCCACCGGGCAGCTGGCGCCGTGGCGCGGTAGCCGCACGACGCGCACGTCGAGCGCGAAATATTTTCCGCCGAACTGTGCGCCGATCTTCGCCTGCTGCGCGAGCTGCAGCACCTTGGCCTCCATTTGGATGTCGCGGAACGCGCGGCCGTGCTCGTTGCCCGTCGTCGGCAGCGCGTCGAGATACTTTGTCGTCGCGAGCTTCAGCACCTTCGTGCAGGCCTCGGCGCTCGTGCCGCCGATGACGAAGACTAGGTGATAAGGCGGGCACGCCGCCGTGCCGAGCAACTGCATCTTCTCGCCGAAGAACTTCTCCAGACTCTTCGGGTTGAGCAGCGCCTTGGATTCTTGGAACAGGAAGAGCTTGTTGGCCGAGCCGCCGCCCTTTGCCACGAACAGGAATTCATATTGGGCACCCTCTGTCGCCAGCAGATCGATTTGCGCCGGCAGGTTCGTGCCGGTGTTGACTTCCCGGAACATGTCGAGCGGGGCAACCTGCGAGTAGCGCAGGTTCTCCTTCGTGTAGCACTCGTAAACGCCTTTCGCGATCGCCTCGGCGTCGTTCCCGCCGGTCCAGACTTGCTGGCCCTTCTTGGCGAAAACCGCGCACGTGCCGGTGTCCTGGCACATCGGCAAAATGCCGCGCGCCGCGATTTCCGCGTTCTTCAACAGCGTCAGCGCGACATAGCGGTCATTGGCCGACGCCTCCGGGTCCTGCAAGATCGCCGCCACCTGCGCGAGGTGCTGCGGGCGGAGGAAAAAATTCGTGTCGTGAAAGGCCGCGTTGGCCAGAAAAGTCAGCGCCTCCGGCGTGATCTTCAGGATTTCGCGTCCTTCGAACGTCGCCGTGGAAACGCCTTCCTTCGAGAGCAGACGGTAGTCGGTTTCGTCCGGGCCGAGCGGCAGCGGGTCTTGATAGACAAAGGGCGGCGGCTCGGCCAACCAGCTCTTCCTGTTCCACGAATCCAAGGCGCTGCTCAACCCGAAGAGTCTGGAGAAGTTCTTCGGCGAG
>JANXWT010000179.1 GCA_025351035.1 Opitutia bacterium
CAATCAGCGCTTCGCCGCTGGCGAGCACGACAGATGCGGAGCCGGCGGTGTGGCCCGGTGTCGCCGTCACGCGGCCATGCACGCCGTAAGGCTCGAGTGAAAACCCGGCGGTGAAGAAAATGTCCGGCTCAAACGCCTCGAACGGTTCGTCCACGAATGGCCGGATCAGCCGGCCCGCGGGACTCGTCGGAACGAGAATGCCGTTTTGTCCGTTGCGAGCGAGTGCGGCATCGGCGGTATGCAGGGCGACGGGTGCGCCGGACCGACGGTGCAATTCCGCCGCGCAGCCTGCCTGGTCGCTGTGCCCGTGCGTGAGGAGGATCAGCGCGAGCTGTTTCAGGTCGACGCCGTGCTTTTTCAGTGCGGCGAGGATGCGGGGCAGATCGCCGGGGGCGCCCGCATCGACGAGCACCGGGCGGCCGCCGAGGAGCAAGTAGCAGTTGGAGATCGCGCAGCGAATGCGGACGAGCATGGCGATGAATGCGCGCCGCGCGTCAGAATTTCAGATGCTTCACCGTGACGCCCTTGTTGATGAGCTGCTTCAGGGAATCAATGCCGATGCGGAGGTGCGTCTCGACAAATTGCGAGTCGACTTGCTTGTCGCTGGTGGTGGTTTTTACCCCTTCGGGCGTCATCGGCTGGTCGGAGACGAGCAGGAGCGCTCCGGCCACGGTGCCGTTGGCGAAGGCGGTGATAAAAATCGTCGCGGTCTCCATGTCGATGGCGATGGCGCGGATTTTTTTCAGATAAAGTTTGAAGCCAGCGTCGTGCTCCCAAACACGGCGGTTGGTGGTGTAGACCGTGCCGGTCCAATAATCGCGGTCGTGGTCGCGGATGGTGGTGGAGATGGCTTTTTGCAGGGCGAAGGCCGGGAGCGCAGGGACCTCGGGTGGAAAGTAGTCGTTGCTCGTGCCTTCGCCGCGAATGGCGGCGATGGGAAGAATGAGGTTGCCGAGCTCCGCGCGGTGCTTGAGCCCGCCGCATTTGCCGAGGAAAAGCACGGCACGGGGGTCGATGGCGCTGAGGAGGTCCATCACGGTGGCGGCCGTGGCGCTGCCCATGCCGAAATTGATGATAGTGATGCCGCCGGCGGTCGCGCTCGGCATGGGTTTGTCGCGGCCCTGCACGGGCACCCGGTGCCAGTGGGCGAAGAGTTCGACGTAGCGCTGGAAATTGGTCAGCAGCACGTAGCGGCCGAAGCCTTTCAGGGGCACGCCGGTGTAGCGCGGCAGCCAGTTCTGGACGATCTGTTGTTTGGTCTTCATGCGGGTGGCTTTGCCCGCAAAAAACTACCGGTGGCCGGGGGCGAGGCGAGGTTATTTCAGTTCGCTCGCGGCGATGTCTCGCGTCCAGCGCACCGCGCCCTGCCTGTCGGTGCAGGTAATCGTGAGCACCCGGGCATCCCGGGCGCCGTGGATGGCGAGGGTGCAGAAATTCTGGTCGACCACCTGCGTGCCGTCGACGCGCTGCGGGTCGGTCTTGCGTTCGGTAAGCGCGATGGCGTTCACGCCGGCCGAGAAGGGCGAGGAGGTCAGCTCGTAGATCCACTGGGTGTCGGCAAGTTTCTTCCGCGCGAGTTCGGTGAAGTGCACATCCCCGGTGAGGAAGATGACGCCGGTAATGCCGTGGTCTTTGATGAACTTGAGGAGGTCCTCGCGTTCGGCCTGATAGTAGGCGAAGGTCTCGGTCACGCCGCTGAAGCTCGTGAGAAACTCCCCGCCGGTGACGATGAACTTAAACGTGTAGTGCTGCAGCGTCTGCGCGGCGAGGAGCGACTGCTTGAGCCAGTCGCGCTGGCGTGCGCCGTATTGGGTCTTCAGTTCGCTGCCGGGCGGCGGGATGAAATGGTCGTCGTCGCGGTAAGAACGGTTGTCCGTGAGGAAAAACGCGGCGTCGCCCCAGTCGAACTTGGTGTAAACGCCGGGATTGTCGCGCTCGCCGTAGGAGGGATTGCCCCAATAGGCGCGGAAGACGTCGAGCGATTCGTCCTTGAGGGCGTAGCTTTTGTTCGCGTCATTCGAGCCGTAGTCATGGTCGTCCCAGATCGCGTAATGGTTCATGACGGCCCAGAGTTTTTGCAGTTCAGGCCGCGAGCGATCGCGCTGGGCCCGATACCACAAGCCGCTGATCGAATCGAAATCGGCTTCGCGATAATACCAGTTGTCGCCACCCCAGACGAGGAAGTCCGCCCCGCTGTCGGCCATCAGACGGAAGGTTTCCAGCGTCTTGCCGTAGGGCGCGCCGGCCCGATCGTAGGGCGGGTCGTTGAGATAGGCGCAAGTGCCGAAGAGGAACTTGAAATCCGGCGGCGGCGTGTGCCACTCCCACTGCGCGCGGGCGGTGAACTTGGGTGAATAGGGGAACACCTGTTTCACGCCGTCGACGCTCACGCTGTATTCGTAGGTCGCGCCCATCTCGAGCAGGCCAGGGCGAAATTGGCTGATCTGTCCGCTCGCCGGTGTGTCGCGCAGTCGCGATTTGGTTATTTTTTTCGCGGTGCCGGGCTGGCCGGCGATCCAGTATTCGAGAGTGACGTTCTTGGCGTCCTTGGTCTCCAACCAGACGAGAGCCTCGCGGTGCGCGCTGGCACCAAGCATCGGGCCCGAGACTAATTTTCCCGCGGCCTGGGCGAAAGAAGTCAGCAGTGAACAGGCCGCGGTGAGCAGGAGCAAGGGGCGCACTTTCATGCCACCGAGTAAAACGAACTCCTGCCAAGTCGCCAAGGCGCAAAGCGTGGCATGACTCGCAAAGCTTGCGGTGGCATCACGACGGTTATTGAAACCACCGGTGAACGCGGAGATCGACTATCGCTCGGAGCACCTTGTGGATTTGTTCAACCGAATGGCGCGGACCTACGGAGCCGTGAATCTGATGTCGTCGTTTGGTTTCAGCCATCTCTGGCGAAAGGCGTGTGTCGACGCGCTCGGCGTGCAGCCGGGACATCGTTGCGCCGATCTGATGGCAGGGATGGGCGAATCCAGTGTCTTGCTAGCGCACGGCCCAGTTACCGGCCTCAAGATCGATGCGATTGATTTTTGTCCGGCGATGACGAGCAAGGGGCGCGAGATCGTCGAAAGGTTGAAGTTATCGGAGATTTCAATCCAGACGGCGGACGTGCTGAAGCTTGAGGGTGCGGCGATTTATGACCGCGTCTGCGCCTCCTCTGGCGGAAATTCCCCAGCGAAAGAACAAAATGAATAGCAAGAAAACAGCCTCGAGCGAACCGGCTGCGACCGGCGAAACGAAAAAGCGGCGGTATCTCAGCGCCGAGAAGAAATTCCAAATTTACCTGGAGACGCAGCGTCCCGACCAGCCGGTCGGAGAGATCCTGCGGCGGGAAGGCATGT
>JANXWT010000321.1 GCA_025351035.1 Opitutia bacterium
CGGCTTGGCCGTGGCGTAAAGGCGCGCGGCTTGGCGGATTTTTTCTGCCGGCACGCCGCAGACGTGCGCGACTTTCTCGGGGAGAAATTCGCGGATGAAATCGCGATACTCGGCGTATTCGGTGAGGCGCGTGCGGATGAATTCTTCGTCGACGAGGCTCTCGTCGAGAATGGCGGCGCCGATGGCGTTGAAGAGAACGACGTTCGTGCCGGCGTGGAGCTGCAGGTGCAGCGTTGCGTAGTCGCAGAGCTCGATGTGGCGCGGGTCGACGATGATGAGATTGGCACCCTTGCGGGCGGCCTGCTTGATGCGCGCGCCGGTGACGGGGTGACCCTCGGTGGGATTCGCGCCGCAGACGATGATCGTCTGGGCGAGTTCGATGTCGTCGAGCGTGTTGGTGGCGGCGCCGGTGCCGAGCGTCATCTTCATGGCGGCAGCGGTCGGCGAATGGCAGACGCGCGCGCAGCAATCGATGTTGTTCGTGCCAAGAACGACGCGGGCGAATTTCTGCGCGACGTAATTCTCCTCGTTGGTGCCGCGCGCTGAGCTGAGCAGGCCGATGCTGTCGGGGCCGTGCTGCGCGGCGGTTTCCCGAAGGCGGTCGGTGATGAATTGGTTGACCTCGGGCCAACTGACTTTCTGCCACTGGCCGTCGCGGCGGATCATCGGCGAGGTGATGCGATCCTTCGCGTAGACGTAGTCGAACGAGTAGCGGCCCTTCACGCAGGCGTGGCCGTGATTGCTCGGGCCGTCCATCGACGGGCGGATGGTGGTGATGGCGCCGTTGCGCGTGCCGACGTTCACCTCGCAACCGGTGCCGCAGTAAGAGCAGATGGTTTTCGTCCACTCGGTCGGCAGGCCGCGCGCGAGGACGGTGATGTCTTCGAGCGCGCCGGAGGGACACGTGTCGACGCATGCGCCGCAACTGACGCAGCCACCGTCGAGCAGCGTCTCGCCGCGCACGGGGAGGATGCGCGTCTGATCGCCGCGGTTCCACGCTTTCCAGACGAACTGGCCTTGCACTTCCTCGCAAATGCGCACGCAACGGTAGCACGTCACGCACTGCGACATGTCGACGTTGATGTAGGGATGCGACGCATCCTTCATGAACGGCACTTCGGGCGGCGGCGCGGTGCGCGAGCCACGGGCCTGCACGCCGTATTCGCGGAGGTAGCGGTGAAACTGCTTTTCCGGAAACTGCGCGACGGCCTCGGCCGGATAATCCTTGGCGAGCAGTCCGAGCAGAGTCTTGCGCACGCCTTGCACAACGGGCGAGTGCGTGAGAATTTCCATGCCCTCGCGGAGCTGCGTGTTGCACGCGGTGACGAGTCCGCCCATGCCGGTGACCTCGACGGTGCAGAGGCGGCACGAGCCGTAGGGTTCGAGACGATCGTCATGGCAAAGCGTCGGGACATCCGTGCCGAGCGAGTGCAGCGCCTCGTTGATCGTGAGCCCCTCGGCGAATTGGTGCGACTGGCCGTTGATGGTTACTTGAAGCATGGCTCAATCTCCGTGGGATAATAACGCAGGATCGACTCGGCGAAACGGGCGAGACCGGTGCCGTGGCCGCAGAGGCTCGCGAGTTTGAGCGCGGTGACGAGGTCGCGGCACTCCTGCAGGTCGGCCTTCGTGGCGTCGCCGGCGACGGCGTTGGTGAAGATGTCCTCGATGCGCCCGCTGCCGCTGCGGCACGGCGTGCATTTGCCGCACGACTCGTAGGCGCCGAAGGAGAACACGTGTTCGACGAGCGCGGGGATCGACGTGTGTTCGTCGAACGCGACCACGCCGCCGTGGCCGACACCCGCGCCGATAGCCGCGAGTTCCTCGAAACCGAGCGGCGTGTCGATGAGGTGCGGCGGAATCATGCCGATGATCGGTCCGCCGATGAGGACACCCTTGAGCTTCGCGCCGTTGCGCAGGCCGCCGCCGATTTCTTCCACGATGTGCCGCACGGTGACGCCGAACTCGACCTCGTAAAGGCCGGGACGGTTGAAGAGCGAGTTGAGGGAGAGCGCTTTGGTGCCGCGGCTTTTCGAGAAGCCGAGCGCCGCGTAAGCCTCGCCGCCGTGCTCGACGATCCACGGCACGCTGACGAGCGTCTCGATGTTGTTGAGTGAAGTTGGCCGGTCGAACAGTCCGCGCTCGGTCGGGTAAGGCGGGCGCGCCATCACTTCGGGACGCTTGCCCTCGATAGAGCGGAGCAGCGAAGTCTCCTCGCCGCAAACGTAGCTGCCGTGGCCGACGTAGACCTCAAGATCGAAAGAGAAATTCGTTCCGCCGACGCGCGGGCCGAGCCAGCCAGCGACTCGCGCCTCGGCGATGGCGTGGTTGAGCACGACGCTCGCGAGGGGATATTCGGTGCGGAGGTAGATGTAGCCCTGCGAGGCGCCGACGGCGTAGCCCGCGAGAATCATGCCCTCGATGAGAGCGTGCGGATCATCCTCCATCAGGTAACGGTCGATGTAGGCGCCAGCGTCGCCCTCGTCGGCGTTGGCGACGATGTATTTCTGTCCGGGCGGCTGGGCGGCGACCGCGCGCCATTTGCGGCCGGTCGGAAATCCCGCACCGCCGCGACCGCGCAGACCGGAGGTGTCGACGGCCGCGATAATTTTCTCCGACGGATTCGCGAGTGCTTTGGCGAGCGCGGTATAGCCGCCGAGTTTTTGATAGGCGGCCAAGTTGCGCGCGCCTCCAGCCGCGATGCGGCCGAGCACGATGCCGTGACGGGAGAAAACTTTCACCGGCGGGCGCGGGTGCATCTGGCCTTTGGCGGGACCGGCGAAGCATTCGCCGAGACAATAGATGCGCGGGTTTTGCGCGGAAGCTTCGGCCCAGCGCGCGGGATTGAAATGCCGGGCGGCGAAGCACGCGGTGCCCTGGCAGGCCTTGCCGGTGTGCTCGCCGTGGGGCAGGTGGTAAAACGATTCGACGTCGGCGGAGAGCGGGGGCGAGGCGCCAGGGCCTGCGGGGCGGGGAAGAGCGGAAGATGCGTGCATGGGTTCGACGCGTGAACTGCCTGACCCGGGCAAGTTACGGGGTCCCCCGGCCGGTTCAACCTCGGAGTGTGCCCGTCGTCCGCTCAGAATGGCGCTGCGTTGTTCTACGGGGCTTCGAACGCTGGCGGAGGATCACACGCTCACAGTTTGTTCAGGCCGGCGCGGGCGTTGCGCTGACGGATTTCGCGGAGTTCTTTCAGTTGGGGCTGGTCCAAGATGGGTCGGGTTATCGGATTGGCCGCAATCACCTCGAAGTCGATCTGGTCAATCCAGATCAACGACGGATCGTGCTGGTCACTGGCGCGCTGCAACCAGACCAGCGCTTTGTCCGCTTCGCCCAACAATAGATAGAGGTAGCCCAGATAGGCGGGAGGAACCTGCCCTTTGTCCGTCAACGCGGTCGCCAACGCCAGCAGCCGACGCGTTTCAACGAAATTTTTCTCCAAGATCGCGCAGTGAGCCGCGGTCATGTGCAGCATGCCCTCGCCTTCTTTCATGTTCTGCCGCGCCAGCGCGAGCATCCGGTGCATCTCGTCAAACCGGCCGGCGCGGCCCGCCGCGAGAAGACCGGGCATGTAACTGTCCAGAGTCCGCGGCGAGATGGCGATCGCCAGATTGGACCAATGGATGGCCTCGGCGTAGCGCCCCGCGACCAAGTTGGTGTAGCTGAGATCCCAATGGCTGACGGGGCTGAGGGGGTCGAGTTCCCAGGC
>JANXWT010000205.1 GCA_025351035.1 Opitutia bacterium
CTCGGCGACGGTGGCGGGTTTCAGCCGGGGATTGCTCGAGGTGGACAAACCCGGCCCGGCCGCGCTCGTGCTCGCCGCGGCGCGGCAAATCAACGACCCGGGCACCGGGGCCGTCGGTGAACTGCTCAAGGATTTCGCCGGGCGCCATCCGGAGATGATGCCGTGGGGCGGCTGGGACGTGGCGCTGGAGCCGTTGCTCGCAGGCAAGAACGCCGCAACCGCGCCCGGCTCCGTGCCCGTGCTCAAATTTCTCGTCGTGCAGTCGGCCCGCGAAAATCTACGCCGCTATCTCGCAGTCTCGCGCCTGCCCGGCGTGCAGACGCTGCTCAAGACGGCCGATCTCACCACCACGATCCGTTTCGTGCCCGCCATGCGGCCGGGCGGCCAGCCGCTCGAGGCGGTGATTCTGCTCACCACTTATCTCTGGCAGAGCGAGCGCTTGTCGGCTCCGCTCCAGCGCGAGGTCCGTGGACTCGCCGAGAACGCCGTCGCCTCCGGCCAGATGGGCCCGCTCGAGGATTTCTACGTCGACATCCTCACGCTGGGCAAACACCTCGACTGGGTGCAGCTCTCGGAGTTGCTCCGCACGACGACGAGCATTGGCACCGTCACGCAATTCGCGCACCTTGCGCGCGTGGCGCCCGAGCACCTGCCGGTCATCTACACTGCGACGCTGATGACCAAGTCCGCCGATGGCGTCGCGCGCTACCTGATCGCCTACGGCAAACCCGGCGCGGAAAACCTGCGGCTGGCGCTCTCGTTTGGCGAAGGCGCGGTCGAGCAACTTGTCCAGCGGCAGGTGCCGGTGACGGTCGGGGCCGATCCGGAGTTCGAGCTCGGCGCCGGCTTCGCACTCAGTCACCCGGAGCTGGCGATCTTCTGCAAATACGCCGCGTTCCTCGTCGGCGTTTTCCTGCTGCTGCGCTCCGTTGACCTGAAACTGTTTTTCTCGGTCGAGACGGCGCTGCGCAGCGCATTCCCCCGGATGGGCAGCGGCGTGCTGGCCGCGATCCTCACGTTCATTTTCTTCGTTTTCTCGGAGCCGTTCCTCCTTAAGGCGGCCGCGGCCTCCGAATACCAGATCCGTTTCAACGTTCCTGTGCTCGTCGCCACCGCGATGGGTGCGACTCCCGCTCACTCAACCACCCCCGCCACCATGGAAATGTCCACCGTCCTCTCCATCGCCCTCTTCGCCCTGCTGCAAGTCGGCATGTATGTCACCTGCCTCCTGAAAATCACCGAGGTCGAGCGGCAGACGCTGCCCGCCCTGACCAAGCTGAAGCTTATGGAGAACGAGGAAAATCTCTTCGACGGCGGCCTCTACCTCGGCATCGCCGGCACGGCCACGGCGCTCGTGCTCCAGGTGCTCGGGCTCATCGACGCCAATCTGCTCGCGGCCTACTCGTCGAATCTCTTCGGCATCGTCTGCGTGGCGCTCGTGAAGATCCGCCACGTCCGTCCCTACAAGCGCAAACTCATCCTCGAGTCCCAAGCGGGCGCCTGAGCCATGAACAAGACGCTGCTTCTCATCATCTGCGACTTCCTCCTGCTCAACCTGCTCGCGTTGACGAAGTGGGAGAAGGCCGCGCCGCCGCGCGCGTCGCAGGTCACCGCCGCGCAGAAAGCCGCCGCGACCGCACCCGCCGTGAACGCCGATATGGTCGAGCTCATGCGCATCTCGCTTGAGGACGAGAAATCCACCCGCGCACAGCTCACGCAGCAACTCACCTCGGCGCAGGGCTCGCTGGCCGAGCGCGAAAAAAATCTCTCCGC
The DNA here is from genome assembly GCA_025351035.1 of Opitutia bacterium. Classification (GTDB taxonomy): domain Bacteria; phylum Verrucomicrobiota; class Verrucomicrobiia; order Opitutales; family Opitutaceae; genus JACQFT01. The sequence continues at coordinate 1,774 of JANXWT010000205.1, forward strand.
CCTCCAGCAGCAGAAGGGTCAGCTCGAAAACGCGCTCGCCACGACGCAGTCGGGCGCGCGTGAGCTCGAGCAGAAATACGCCGCCGCGGCGCAGGAGGCGGGGATGACCAAGGAGCAGCTCGCCAAGATGCAGCGCGAACTGGAGGAACGCCGCGCCGAGGCCGAGCGCCAGAAGCTGGAGCTCGCGCGGATGGAAAAACAAAACACCGAGGCCCGCCAGCGCATCGAGAATCTGAACGTCGCCGTGCGCGTCGCCGAGCAGGAGAAGCTGATGCTCGCGAGCAATCTCACCGAGGCGAAGCAGCAGGTGCAGGTGGAGCGGCAGGAACGCGCCCGCGTGCAGGAGCAGACCGCGCAGCTTACGCAGGGCGTCGGCCAGCTCGCGGAGAAATCCGGCGAGTTGTCCAAGGAGATCCGCGAGAACCGGCCGGTCAACCCGAACCTGATCTTCACCGACTTCCTCGCCAACCGCGTGCAGACGAAAATCACCGCGCGCCGGCCGGGACTCTTCGGCGCGAACCTCAAGGACAAGGACGCACAGACGATCCTCGTGAGCGACGGCCTGCGGACCTACGCGCTGATGCACTTGAGCGACACGCCGTTCAGCTTCAGCTTCGACACGCCGCCGGACTACGAACTGATCACCGGCAAGCTGAGCCGCGGCGCGTTCAACGCGCCGGTGAAGGAACTCAATTTCCTCGCGCTCGACCCGCGCCTTGTGGTGATTCCCGTCGACGATCCGCTCGTGGCGCTGATGGGGGCGAAAATCTACAAACTCGCCAGCGAGCCGTTCAAGTTTTCCGACGCCGTAGTCGTGCGCGCCGACGACGGCAAGTATGGCGAGACGCCGTTCCGGATCGACGCGGCGAACCCCGGCTACGTTAAGCTCGACAACAGGATTGTCACGCGGCTGTTCGGCGAATTCTCGCCGAAGCGCGGCGACTTGGTCTTCAGCAAATCCGGCGACCTGATCGGCCTGATGGTGAACAACGACTATTGCGCCGTGCTCGGCGATTTCCGCGCCGCGCACACCCTGTCCGCCGGCGACGATGTCGTGCAGCCGAAGACGGGCGCGACGTTCACCGATCTCGCCGCGCGCTGGCAGAGGTTGCCGTTCAAGCTGCAGTGATTTCCGAGTGTAGGGCCGGCGCTTGTCGCCGGGCCGCGAACGCACGGATTTCGGCGCGGCCACAAGGGCCGGCCCTTCAGACAATTTACGGTTCGAATTGATACAGCGTGAACTGATCCGCGGCGCCGTGAGGCGTGGTGAACACGCGGCGAGTTGGCGCGCTGGGCTGATCGAGCCACGCGGCGGCGGGGTAGAAGCTGCCTTCGTAGAGGAGGAAGAAAGCGACGTGTTGTCCGGCGGAAATCTTCTTCAACCCTGGCAGCGCAGCGGCGAGTTCGCTCGGCTCGTAAACAGTGAACGGCACGACGCCGATGCGCGGGTCGCCGAGCTCGGTGAGCATCAGGCCGTAGCAGCCGGGGCGCAGGAAACGATGAGTGAGGACGAGACAGCGGACGTGATTCTGGTCCGCGTATTTGTCGAGAAAGCGGCGGACGTCATTCAGGCCACGTCCGCTCCAGGGGCCGGTGACGTATTGGCGGATTTCGTCCGCGGGGAGGGACGAGTTGGCGAGGTCGCTGGCGATCTGGCGGGAGACGTTCAGCCAGCCGCCTAGTCCGGCAACAAGAACGCAGAGGATGGCCGTTCGGGCAAAGCGCGGGGCTTCGCTCCAGGTCGATCCGAGGCTGAGTGCAAGAAAAAGCACGAGCGGCAGATGATCCGGGTGGAGGTAGCGCGCGGCGGCGTTGTTGTAGAATGCGGCGTCAACAAGGAGCGTGGTGAGCCAGCCGGCGCCGAAAAGCAGCGCGGCGCGGGACGGCCGCCAATATTGCCCGCCTAGCGCAGCCACGAGCAGAAGTGGGAGCGGCCAGCCGCCATAGGCACGATACCAAAGCAGCCATGAGGCGAGGCGCGTGCCGAAACCGGTGGCCGTGCCCCCCGTTTCGGGCAGGGCGTGGTAGCGGGCGAGGTGGGAGCCTAGCGCCGGCAATTCGCCGCGGAGACAGAGCACGACGACGGCGAGGGCGCCGCCGGCGATGAACAGGAGTCGGCGATCAAAGACGGGCCGGCCGTTTTGCTTTTGAACTGCCATGTAGCCGAGGCCGAGCCACGGCAGGGCGAAGAGCGCGGAAATTTTGTCGAGGAAGGCAAGACCGAGCAAGACGCCGGCGGCGATGGGCCAGAACTTGCTGGCGGCGGCGCGGTCTGTCACGACGCAGGCGAACGCAAGCGCGAGCAGCGCGCTGTTGAATGGGTCCTGGAGTGCGAGGCGCTCGTGAAAGACGGCGAACGGCAACACCGCCCACAGCCAGAGCCCGCCGAGCGCCGCGGCGCGGCCGGCGACTTGGTGCAAGATCCACGCCAACGCCGCCATCGTGGTCAATCCGGCGAAGGCGCTCATCGCGCGCGCGCTCTCCAGCGCGTGCGCCGGGAACCAGCCGGCGGGCGCAAAGAGTTGCCGGAGGAGCGGGCGGCCTTGCTCGAGTGGCTCAAAGGCGGTGGCGACGCGAGGGTCGAGCGAAGTCAGGATGTTTGCCCCCTCGTCGACGAAGGGTTCGAGAGTGCCGAGTCCGCGGTAGCGCAGCCACGCTGCCACGAGCAGAGGCAGCATGGCGAGGGTCCGGTAGGGCAGACGGGATTCTCGGGACGGGGAGGACGGCATCACGGCAGAGAGAGTTCAAGCGCGCGGCGCGGTGAAGTTAAGCCAATTGTCCGCAAAGCTGGGTTTACAGCGGCACCAGCGCAGCCCTTACTGCGGCGGTGCTGATAGAACTCACCGACGCCTTCGGCCTGACGGACCCGCTGACTTTTCTCACGCTCTTCGTGGGGGCATCGCTCCTGATGTTGTGGCGGTTGGAGGCGATGTTGAAGCACGGTTTGGAAAGCACGGCGCTCGGCACCCTCCTCATGCCGTTCTGCTCGGGGCTGGGGAATCTGCTGTTTGTTTTCATCGCGACGCAGCGCGGCGGCGCGGCGCAGGACGTGTTGACGAACTGTCTCGTGAACAATGCCACCAACCTCACGCTGCTGCTCGGGTTGCCGGCGCTGTGCTGGACGCTGGTGGTGGTGGCGGCCGGCCGGGCGGGAACGAAGAGTGCGGGGAAGAAAAGCGGCGCGACGGCTGGAGGGACCGCGCCGCAGATCACCCGGCTGTCACTGATCCTCACGTTGACGGCGGGGTTGTTTTTCGCCGGTGCGACATGGCTGCTGGGCCGCGACGGGGTGCTGAGCCGCACGGACGGCCTGGTGCTGATCGGGCTTTTCGGGTTCTGGCTGTGCTTCCAAGTCTACGACGTGATGAAACACAATCTGGCGCGACGGACGTCGTTCGGGTTCAGGTTTTATGTCGATGTGGCGCTCGTGCTGGCGTGCGCGTGGTCGGTTTACGAGAGCCTTGACTGGCTCGTGGCGTGGATCACGCAGCAGAAAGGCGGCTTCGTGAGCGCGGCGAACCTGGGCTGGTTGAGCGGCTGGCTGATGGTGCTGCCGAATGCGTTGCTCGCCTTCTACTGGGGCTGGAAACGGCGGGCGGAAGTGGTCTACAGCTCGCAGGTCGGGGACGGACACATTTGCATTCCGTTTTGCATCGGGTTGCTGGCGCTGCTGCAGCCGGTAAAGGTGGGAGCCGGATTTCAAGACGGGCTGCTTCTGCTGATCGGAGCGGCAGGATTGCACGCCCTGCTGCTGCTGACAGCGGGCGGGTTGCCGCGCTGGGCGGGAGCGATCTTCGTCGCGGCCTATGGTTGGTTTTTGTGGGACGGACTGCTGGCGTGAAGCGCCGGCGCGGGCTTACTCCAGCGGGTGCGCGCGGAATTTCGCACTGAGGAGGAAGAACGGTTTCTGGGCCTCGAGCCAGAGTGGATCCTGGCGGATCTCGCCCATGGATTTCCGGGTGTTGTTGCAGAAAAGGAAACTGGTGGCGCCGGCCTTGAGGCAGGCGTCGAAGCGGGTGCCGGCGGCGTCGTGGGCGAATTCGAAATCGCCGACGGACTGGGAGCGCTCGGCCATGACGGTGCGCAGCGGCTGGAGATCGGCGGCGAACTGGCGCTGGTAGCTCTCGGCGCGCGGGCCGTCGTAGGCGAGGATGGCGCCACCGTCGCTGCGCAGTGAAACCAAGATCCACTCGTCGAAAACGGGCTTGGTATAGACGGCATTCATGCGGCCGAGCGCGAGGATGACGGCGGCTTTGGCGTCTTCGAGGGTCATGGCGAGGGCGATGTGTTTGGGTGAAGGGCGGGGGAGACTCCAGAGAAATGGGGCGCGTGTTCAGCGAGGTGGCAACTCGGCGGCGGACTCCAGATAGGCATGAATTCAGGCTTTCGGTTCAAAGCGGCTGGCGGCGCGATTTTTTTTGACGGAGCCGGCGGGCGAAACGATGCCATTCATCGCGATGTAGACGCCCGGTGGCAGTGACTGGACGGCGCCGATGGCGCAGCCGAGGTTGAACACCGCGTCACTGTTGCGGAAGCGGGCGGGCTGCATCGAGCCGGTGAGGACGATGACCTTGCCGGGAATGCCGGCGAGGTGCTCGGCGGTTTGGGCCATCGTGTCGGTGCCGTGGGTGAGGAGGAGGAGTTTTTCAGGAGCGGCCTCGACGCGTGTGCGGATGAGCGCGCGGTCGGCGTCAGTCATGGCGAGGCTGTCTTTCTGCAGGACGGACTCGACGACGAAGTCGAACGTGACATTGGACTCGCGCAGGACGGGCCCGACCTGGGGCTCGCCCACCTCATAAGTGCTGGCGGCGTCGAAATAGACCTTGTCGATCGTGCCGCCAGCAGAAATCACGCGCAATTGCATGGAGGTATGATTGGGCGAGTTGCGTGCGCAGTTCAAAGAATTTCGGCAGATGGAGAAGTAAGCGCGGATCGCCGGCAGGGTTGCGCGCGAACGCTGATTGCGCACACTGCTCCCGAATGTCGCGCCCACCCAACATTCTCTGGATCCTCACGACGCAGTGGCGGGCGCAGGCGACCGGCTACGCGGGCGACCCGAACGCCAGCACGCCGTGGCTCGACGCGCTGGCGGGCGAGTCACTGAACTACGCGCAGGCGGTCACGCCCCATCCG
>JANXWT010000248.1 GCA_025351035.1 Opitutia bacterium
GCATGCAACTGGGTTTGTCAGCCGAAACCGCCGAAAAGCACCGGTTCAATATCCAGCACAAACTGGATTTGCACGGCCGCGTGGAGCTGGTGCGCTACGCGCAGGACCACGGCTTCACTTTGGCTGCGCGCTGGCGAGCTGACGCTGCATCGCCTTCCTGAGCCGGCTGATTTCCCGCCGCAATGAGCGGAGCGGGCTGTCAAAAACTTTAGCGTCACAGACCCGGGCGAGGTCCTCGACCTTGATCGACGCGGAGCCGAGTGCGGTGTGGCCAACGAGCCGGGCGTGGGAAAGCACTCCATGCGCGGCGTCGGCGGTGCGCCGCAAGTTGAGTGACTCGGCCGCAGCCGCCAGTTGGCGGTCGGCTTCGTCGAGCGCCCCGATGAACAGTTCGATTTGGTGAACGAGGCCAGTGCCCGTGCCGTCGGAAATGTATTCGAGCAAAGACAGGTCGACCTGGCCCTTGGCGGTCTTGGGCACCGCCGGTGCCGCCGTGGCGATGAGTTGGCGGCGACCGGCTTCGTTGAGCACGCGCCGCAGTTTTTCCGGAGTGAGGGGTTTGCCAACGAAGGCGTCCATGCCGGCGGCGAGGCATTGGGCGCGATCTTCGGTCGTGCTGTAGGCCGTGAAGGCCAGGAGCAGAACTCGCCGCCCGTCGGCTTCGTGGCTCCGGATCCGGCGGGCCACCTCGGTGCCGTCCATGTCGGGCAGGTTGCGATCGAGAAGCACGATGTCATACCGGTGGGCGTCGAACAGCTTGAGCGCCTCGGTGCCGGAGCACGCGTGATCGCAGGTCATCCCGAGTTTGCCGAGGACGGCGCGGGCCGCGATTATGTTGTATTGCAGATCCTCGACGAGCAGCACGGCGCGCTGGCTGAACGTGGTCGGCGAACGCCCGGCCGCAGCCCATGCACGCGCTTCCAGCGGCAGGCGCAGAAAGAAGCAGGCGCCTTGGCCGGACTCGCTGAGCACGCCGACCGAGCCGCCCATGCGTTCGGCGAGCAGGCGGCACGAGGCGAGGCCGAGTCCGGTGCCGGCGACCTCACTGGAGCGGGCTCCATTGAGTCTGGAGAATTTTTGGAAAAGGCGCTCCTGATCATCGGCGCTGATGCCGGGCCCCTCGTCGGCGACGGAAAATTCCACCAACTCGGGGGCTTCAGCACAAAAGACGGCGCTGATCGTGACGGGACCGCCGGCGTATTTCAGGGCGTTGGAGACAAAGTTAACGAGAATCTGCTGGATCCGGCCGGCATCGCCAAAATAGGCGGGCGCCAGCAGCGGATCGATGTCGATGCAAAGGGTCGAACCGCCGTGGGCGGCCTCGGTCTTCATGGTGGTTTCGACGGAGTGCAGCAGCTCGGCCGGAGCGAACAGTTCCGGATGGAGTTCGAGGTGGCCGGCCTCGATGGCGGCAAAGTCGAGCACGTCGTCAATCAGCGTGGAGAGGTAAAAAGTGCATTCGCGGAGAGTGGAGACGAGCTCGCCCTGCTTGGAATCGAGCGGAGTGTCTTCGAGTGCGAGGGCGAGGCCGACAATGCCATTGAGGGGATTGCGAATGTCGTGGCTCATGTTGGCGAGGAACTGGCTTTTTGCGGCGCTGGCCTGAGCGAGTTGGGCGGTGCGCTCGGTGACCTTGGCTTCGAGTTCGGCGTTGCGGCGGCGCAGTCGACGGATGCGCCAACGGAAGACGCCGTAGCTGGCGCCGGCGAGGGCGAGAAGTCCACCGGTGAGCGCTGCAATGGTGCGCCACCACGGCGGGTTGATGACGAAGCCGAAGTTGGTTTCGTCGCTGGTGACGCCGGTTTCGGCGACGGCGCGCACGCGGAAAGTGTAGAGGCCGTCGCGCAGCGCGTTGAGCTCGCGGCGACTCGAAGCATCGGCCGGCATCCAGTCGCGGTCCACGCCGTCGAGTTTGGTCTCCAAGCGCAACTGCGGCCGCAGACCATAGACAGGCTCGGCGAATTCAAAGCTGATCACGCGGGTCGAGTAGGGCAGCGCCTGCGTGATCGGTCTCAGTTCGTTGGAGTCGTCAAACCGCGCCAGTGCCTTCAGGAGGGGAGCTTGCGGCTTGGGTGCAATTGGGTCGCCAGAGACACGCGTGCGCAGCATACCGATGGAGCCACCGATCCAAAGGTCAGTCGAATGATTCGGGCCGGCCTCGGCAAAAATGCAACGGGGTGAACCGATTTTTTCGAGACCCTCGACCGAGTGTGGCTCCCAGATCGCCCGGTCTCCTTGAATCAGGATGCGAGCGACGCAAGGGAGGCGGGTTTCAGTTCCTTGGTAGATAATCCAGATATTGCCATCATCACTGGCGATGGAAGCTCCGGTCACCTGCCGTGGGGGACAATTTTCGATCGGGACGAACCGTTCGGCGGCGGGACCCTTGATCCACCCGCCCGCTGCGGTGAAGTTGAGCACGGTGCCGTTGGAAGACCCCGCGACAACACTACCGTCAATTTTGTCGGGCAGGCCAAAAGCCGCCCCGGCTTTGATAGCTTCGACTGCGGTGGTGCTGATGGGCCGCGCGAGCAACGTGCCCTGTCCAAAATTGCCGATCCAAATGCGCCCTTGGGGATCTTCAGCCAAGCTTGCGCTATATCCGGTCAGATTTTGAACGAGAGTCTTAGGCTCGCTGTCTGAGCCGAGGAGCATGATCGCATGATCGGCAATGGCGAGGACCTTGGTTGGTTCCAGAACGGACGGCCTTACGACGTAATTGTCACGGCCGTTGGAGAGCAGCTCGGTGGGTTTCCAATCGTTGAATATTCGGATAAACCCGTAGTCGGCCGCGATCAGACCTTGGGTCATTGAGAGCAAATCAACGGGCTTGGAATATCGGCCGGCAGGATCGATCAACTGAAAGCGCTGCTCAGTAGGATTGAATTCAAACACACCGCTGGCTGATGCCACCACGAGTTTTCCCTTATGGCGGACGATAATGTCCACGGGCTGTTCCGGCAATCCGCTGAGCTGGCCGAACGTTTCAGTTGGGGCATTCAACGCCAGGTGGGCAACGCCTGAAGGGGAAGTCAGCCACAGCGCATTCTCTCGGTCGAGATAGAGTGAATAGACGGATCGGAAGGGCGGGCCGTTTTTTTCGGAAATGATCCGGTCGATGGTCCCATCAGGGCGCACGAGCACCAGTCCGTTGGTGTTTGTGCCGATTGCCAGCCGACCATCAGGCAGGCGAAGGGCGCTCGCCAAAATATCGTGGCGCAGGAGTTCCGACACGGCCGGTGCGATGGGTTCCGACCTGCCGCTTGAATACCGGAACAAGCCTGCAGGGGTGACCGCCAAAAAACCTCCGTCGATTTGCTCGCAGAAGCTCGCGCCTGTCGATCCGATCGCCTCAGCGGGAACGATCAGTTCGGGACCGTTCAGGCGAACGGCATAGATGCCGGTGGGTTTATGAGAAAAATATACGACTCCCCTGGACCGCCAGGCCGGCAGGCGGCGGGCGCCGGGCATGTCCCAATATTGGATTTTTGTGCCGTCCCAGTGAATCACGCGGTTGCTTGTGACGAAAATTGCGCCGGCTCCTTCGGCAAACGTGTGCCAGACCAAATCGAGATCCGCGAGTTGCTTGGGCAAGTGAGCGCGGAGGCTGCGGTAGGTAAGTTGGCTGTTCGGTTGTTTCTCATACCATCCAATTTCATTGAAGGCACCGGCCCAGATGCGCCCGTCAGGTCCGTAATCCAATGCGCGGAGTCCTGTGATACCACGGGTCCGATCAACCAGCCAACGTTCCCCGTCGAACTGGATCAACCCCACCGCGCCAAAACGGAGGATGCCGTCCGGCCCTTGGGTCGTGCCAAACGTCACAGAGTTAATTCCGATTTCCTGATTGGAATAATATCGGAGCAGCGGGCTGCCGTGCTCAGCGGACGGTGTTTGAGAAAAGCACAAGCCAGCCCCGCAAAGCCAGAGGAGACCCGGGGTAAGAATGCCAGACAGCCGCCGCCGAATTACGGGCATTTTCAATGCCGTTACCCCTAGGAAGCTCCGTGGCCAATGGCGATGCGAATCTCGACTGGGCTACCGAAATTCCGGTAGGCGGAACGATGGAAAAAATGGCCGGACCGTAGAAAGTGGTGACGTTATGAAAGCCCCAACACGTTACGTCCTCGGAGTGCTCTCCTGCCTCCTGCTCGCTGTCGGATTCACCGATGCGGCCGATCAACTTGACCCCATGACTCACAGTTCGTTTCCGAAAGGTCTGGCGCACAGGTTGCTGAAATGCAACGCGGGCTGCGACCCCTGTCTCTCCTGCTACCCGTGCAGTCTGCCTGTGCAAGCTCGTGGCTACTGAGGATACAGCATATGCTCAGCCTCGCGGCATTTCGCTATCGGAATGTATTCGCCGGACACGGCGGCCCGGTGGATTCGGTCGAGTTTGGCGATTTTTCGGTGTGCGGTCACCAAATGATCCAAGCCAACGCCCGCTTGGTCGCAGAGCTGATTCCGAAACGAGCACACGCCATTTACGGCGACGCCGATGGCTCGGGCACGCACCGGCTGGCGAGTGTCGCGCGGCACATGGCGATCTCCGAGGCGCTGGAGCGTTGGGCCTTTAACTCCGTCGCGGGCACCGCGCGCGTGGCGGAGTTTGGCTTCGATGTTGATCCATCGTCGAACGGGATGTCGGCGTTTCCAGGTCTCCTCGCGCGCAATGCCCGGCGCAAGGCGATGCTCGAAGCGGTCGAGCGCCACAGCCTCATTGCGTGGTGGGAAGGTCGGACTGTCGGGCGCGTCTGCGACACGGACTGGCCCGGCGTCTCGGGCGTCGCGATCGAAGGTCCGTTCGGCGGCGTGACGGCGCTAGTTTTTGCCAAAACCGATTTCGGCATGTATGCCTACGGGCACGCGGCTGAAGAGACTTTTGGCACCGCGTGCGAACGAGCTGTGATCGAGTTGGCACGGCACGAACACGTGATCCGCTCGTGGTGGCTGGCCAGTATTTCAGGCGACAAACGCAGGCCGTCGGATTTGTTCGAGCGTCGGTGCCTGTTTTTCTCAACGGAGGAAGGACACGAGCAATTTCTCCGTCGAATCAGGGAGCGGCCCATGGGCCCGGCGCCAGTGGCAGAACTCATCTGCGACCGCGAAATACCGGGACCATGGTCGGACTACGCCACCGTGTGGCGCTACGCGCTGCGGCCGCCGGCCGATGGCTTCCTGTGCGCCGGGCACGACTATTTTTTTTGGTAGCGCCGCAAATGGCCGTCCGCAGGGACGCGGCCCTCCAAAGCAGGGCGCAAAAAAAGGCCGCGCTCCGAGCGCGGCCTTGGGCTAAGAAGAAAGCGGGAGAAATTATTTCTTGGGCATCTGCGCCTGCAGGTCGTTGAGGCGCTTCTCGAGGGCGTTCATGTCGTTGACGAGGCGCTCTTCCATTTTTTTGCGGTCGGTGCTGTTGACGATGCTCATGCTGGCGGCGTCGCGCACCACGTTGGCCGGCAGGGAAAGGAGGCGGGTGATAAGGCCCTGGTCCTTGAAGCTGCTCAAATAGAGGGCGGTGATTTCGTGGGAGAGCTTGAGCGAGTCCTGCGCGATCGCAGACGACTGCGCGAGGTTGTTGTTCAGCGTGGCGTTGCGGGCCATCTCGGACGTGAGCACGCCGCTGATCTGATCTGAGATGCGTTGGCTGTAGCCATTAATCGATTCACGGGTGAGGTTCTGGTCCTTGGCCATCTCGCTGAGGATGGGGGAAATTTTCTCAGCCATGCGGGTCGAGACTTTGTCGACTTGCTCGTTCTGGATTTTCTCCGCTTCCTCGGGAGTCTTCGGGAGCGGATTGTAGGGCTGGATTTTGTGGGCGATGGCCTCGGCGAGCTGGTTGACTTTCTCGGCATTGATCTTGGCGAACTCCTCGTCCGTCATCAGCGCATCGGCCTGCCGCTTGGAGATGGCGTCCTTGAGCAGTTGGTTGACCGCTTCGATGTGCCGTCGGGTTTCCTCTGCCGACGCTTTCATCTCCGCGTTGGTTTGCTCGCGGAGGGCCGAGATTTCGGCCTGCTGCCTCGCAGCGAGTTCAGCGACGGTTTTCTGGTTGAACCAGAAAGCGACGCCGAAAATGACGATAGCAGTAAGGAGCACTGCGGGAAGTTGTTCTTTGAGCTTTTGCCACATGGTGTGAGTGTGTTTGAGTGTGCTTGATCGACACCGATAGCAGTTGCATGTTCAAATGCAATGCCGTGATTTTCGCTGCCGATGAGCCTCAATCGCCATGAGCAAACCGTTTTCGACTACTTCGGGCGCAATCCCGACGAGCTGCGCCATTGGAGAATGAAAGTGGCCGAGGCGACCGCCCAATTGCACGAGTCCGGCGAGGTCAGCCGCGGGTTGGAGCGCGAATTATGGCAGTATCTGGAGGAGCGATCGCTGCACACGCCGGCTTTTCAGCAATTAGCTGCGGGCGGTCTGAGACGAGTCAGTCTGCAAAATCTCGCCGAGCACCTCATTCGCCTTTGGGGCCCGCCGCCGAAGGCGAAGCGCCCGGCTGATGCGCGCAGGTAGGGGGCCGCCGGCGTGGGAATTATTCACTGCGGCCCAATTCTTGTATTTACAAAGCGGGCACTGAGATGCATGTGTTGTTCACAAGTTCTCCCCAAGTCTCCCCATAATGGAATCCACCACTAGTGCGGTTTCTTACCAACCGCAAAATCAGGTCGGAGTTAGAGTGAAAACTTACGTTCTCGACACGAACGTTTTACTGCACGACCCGCAGTCAATATTCAAGTTCGAGGATAATAATCTCGCGATTCCCGTCGAGGTTTTGGAGGAGCTCGACGCCATCAAAAGCGAGCAGTCCACCGAGCGCGGCCGCAATGCCCGGCGCGTCCACCGCATTCTCCAGGAGTTGCTGCCTGACTCGCGCTCGATGCACGAGGGCGTCAAACTGGAGAACGGCGGCACGCTCTCAGTCGTCATCAACCGCTACCTCGTCGAGAACAACTGGTCGTCGCCCGCCATGCAGCGGTTGCGCGCCGTGCTCTCGGATTTCACGAAAAAGGACAACCGGATCATCGCGAGCGCCCTGTTCGTGCAAGAAACCAACCCGCCGCCCACCATTCTGGTCACCAAGGATGTCAACGTGCAGCTCAAGGCTCGCGCCGTCGGCCTCGAAGCGCAGGACTATCTCAACGACAAAGTGCCCGAGGCAGACACGGCTGAGGGCGATTACCAGACCCTAGAGCTCGATGTTTACGAGATGCAGCGGTTTTGCTCCGAAGGCGAACTGGAGCTGACGCCCGGCTTGGCCGCCAAGCTCTACCTGAACGAATATTGCCTGCTGATGACGCCCGAGGGCAAAACGATGCCCGGCCGCTATTTTGGTCACGGCATCGTGCGTCGACTGCACATCCCCGATTACGTGAAGGCACCCGGTGGCATCCCGATCCGCGCCCGCAACCTCGAGCAGCAGTTCTTCATGGATGCGCTGATGGACGACACCATCTCGCTCGTCACCTGTTTTGGCAAGGCCGGCACCGGGAAGACCCTGCTTTCGACCGCCTGCGCACTTTACCAGACCACCGACGAAAAATCCCTTTACGACGGTCTCTCGATTTCGCGCCCGGTCATTGCGCTCGGCAAGGACATCGGGTTCCTCCCCGGCACACTGGAGGAGAAGATGAAACCCTGGCTGCAACCCTACCACGATGCCCTCGAAGTGCTCATGCCCTCGAAGCCGCCGAAAGAGCCCCAGTTCGCCGCCAAGAAAATCGGCAAGAAAAAGAAAAACCATCGCGGCGACATCATGGCCCTGCTGAGCACTCCGCAGTCCCTGCACGGCAGCAACGGCCATGGCGGGGGCAATGGCCTCCCGCCAATGAAACCCTACGAGCGCCTCATCAAGAGCGGCGTCGTGGAGATCGAGGCACTGTGCTTCATCCGCGGCCGGTCCATCGCCCGGCGCTTCTTCATCCTTGACGAGGCGCAGCAGCTCACGCCGCACGAAGTCAAGACCGTCATCACCCGCATTTCCGAAAGCTCCAAGCTCGTCCTGATCGGCGACCCGGCGCAAATCGACAATCCCTATGTGGACTCGCGCAGCAACGGCCTGGTTTACTGCCACAATCGCATGAAGGGTCACGCGCTCGCCGCGCACGTGAAGCTGTCGAAGGGTGAGCGCTCCAAGCTCGCCGAACTCGCGGCGGATTTGCTCTGAGCCGGAATCCCCGAGCTTCTGGACTGTAGGGCGGGGTCGCTGACC
>JANXWT010000256.1 GCA_025351035.1 Opitutia bacterium
ATTGATCGCGTCTTCGAGTTCGGCGAGGCGGAGAGGCACCTCGGCGAAGTAAATGCAGGCGAGATCGCGGAGAAATTTGCCACCGTCGTCCGGACTGACGGCCCGAAGGTGCTGGATGGCCACGGGATCGAGTGCGGGATGGCTGGTCATCGGTGAGCATCAGATAGCGAATTGACGAAAATGTTACAGGAAAAAGATTTTGCGTAGCCCTTCAGATGGACTGAGGGCCAAACTGCGTCGCTCCCCGACGGAATATGTAGATTCATGGGTCTGGCGCGCAGGCTCGGCATCTGGGCGTAGGCGAGCTGACGTATCAGGGCATCCGGATATGTTGATATTCTACTTGCGCCGCGTGCGGCCGCCGCCTTTCTTCGGTGCTTTATGGCAAATTCCTTCGTCTTTTCGTCTGAGTCCGTCGGTGAGGGTCACCCGGACAAAGTCGCCGATCTGATCTCCGACAGCGTGCTCGACGCCTGCCTTGCGCAGGATCGCACCAGCCGGGTGGCGTGCGAGACCATGGTCAAATCCAATCTGGTGATTCTCGCGGGCGAAATCACCACGCGCGCCAAACTCAATTACGAGGCCATTGTGCGTGCCGCGATCCGCGAGATCGGCTACGTGAACAATGACGACGTGTTTCATGCTGACACCGTCTTCATCAACAATTACCTGACCCGCCAGTCACCCGACATCTCGCAGGGCGTCGACGCCAAGAAGGTCAAGGGCAAGAAGACCGCCGAGCAGGGTGCCGGCGATCAGGGCATCATGTTTGGCTACGCGTGCAACGAGACGCCCGAACTCATGCCGACGCCGATCATGTTCGCCCACCGTCTTGGCCGCGAACTCACGCGCGTCCGAAAGTCCGGCAAAGTCTCTTGGCTCCGCCCCGACGCCAAGTCGCAGGTCTCCGTCCACTACGAGAACGACAAGCCCGTCGAAGTCGTCAATGTCGTCATCTCCACACAGCACACCGCCGCTGTCTCTCACGGCATGATCGAGGATTACCTGATCGAGCACGTCATCAAGAAGGTCATCCCGGCGCGCATGCTGACGAAGAAAACCGAGTATCTCATTAATCCCACCGGCCGCTTCGTCATCGGCGGGCCGCAGGGCGATTCCGGTCTCACCGGCCGCAAGATCATCGTGGACACTTACGGCGGCTGGGGCCGTCACGGTGGCGGCGCTTTCTCGGGCAAAGATCCGTCGAAGGTCGATCGCTCGGCCGCCTACATGGGCCGCTGGGTCGCGAAGAACATCGTCGCCGCCGGTCTCGCCACGCACGCCGAGATTCAGTTTGCCTATGCCATCGGGCACCCGAAACCCGTCTCCCTGCGCGTCGAAACTTTTGGCACGGCCAAGCTCGGCATTTCCGACGAACAGATCACGCGCGCCGTGCAGAAAGTTTTCAGCTTCAAGCCGGCCGACATCGTCGCCGACCTCAACCTGCTGCGCCCGATTTACCGCTCGACGACCAACTACGGCCACTTCGGCAAGAAGGGCTTGCCGTGGGAGCAGACCAACAAGACCACCGCGCTCCGCGCCGCGATCTGATCAACCGCAATTTTCTCCCTCTGCAAAAATACCATGGCCAAAGCCTCCCGCAAATCACCCGATTACCACGTCAAGGACATCAAGCTTGCCGATTGGGGTCGCAAAGAAATTTCCATCGCCGAGCACGAGATGCCCGGCCTGATGTCCTGCCGCAAAAAATTCGGCCCGAAGAAGCCGCTCAAGGGCGTGCGCGTCACCGGCTCGTTGCACATGACGATCCAGACCGCCGTGCTCATCGAGACATTGAAAGAACTCGGCGCCGATGTGCGCTGGGCCTCCTGCAACATTTTCTCAACGCAGGACCACGCCGCTTCCGCCATTGCGGCTGCCGGCACTCCGGTGTTTGCCTGGAAGGGCGAGACGCTCGAGGAATACTGGGACTGCACACTGAAAGCCGTCTCGTTTCCCGCCGGCAAGGGCCCACAGCTCGTTGTTGACGACGGCGGCGATGTCACGCTCCTCATCCACAAAGGTTGCGAGCTCGAAGAAGGCGACGGCTGGGTCAACACGCCTTCCGGCAACCACGAGGAGCAAGTCATCAAGAATCTCCTCAAGCGCGTCTACAAGCAGTCGCCGAAATTCTGGACGAACCTCGCCAAGGAATGGCGCGGCGTCTCCGAAGAGACCACGACCGGCGTGCACCGCCTCTACCAGATGTTCGAGAAGGGCAAACTCCGTGTGCCCGCCATCAACGTCAACGACTCCGTCACGAAGTCGAAGTTCGACAATCTCTACGGCTGCCGCGAGTCGCTCGCCGACGGCCTGAAGCGCGCCACCGACACCATGATCGCCGGCAAAGTTGCCTGCGTTTGCGGTTACGGCGACGTCGGCAAGGGCTCCGCGTTTTCCCTCAAGGGCTTTGGCGCGCGCGTCATCGTCACCGAGATCGATCCCATCAACGCCCTGCAGGCCGCGATGGAAGGCTTCGAGGTCAACACCATCGAGTCCACGCTCGGCACCACCGACATTTACGTCACCACGACGGGCAACCTCGACATCATCACGCTCGAACACATGCGCAAGATGAAGGACCAAGCGATCGTCTGCAACATCGGTCACTTCGACAACGAAATCCAGATTGACAAGCTGAACGTCTCCGACGCCAAGCGCATCACCGTCAAGCCGCAGTATGACCAATACACGTTTCCGAACGGCAAGACGATCTACATGCTCGCCGAAGGCCGCCTCGTGAACCTCGGTTGCGCCACCGGCCACCCGTCGTTCGTCATGTCCAACAGCTTTACCAACCAGACGCTCGCGCAGCTGGATCTGTGGAAGAACCGGGACAACTACAAGGTCGGCGTCTACCGTCTGCCGAAGCACCTCGACGAAGAAGTCGCCCGTCTCCACCTCGAGAAGATCGGCGTCAAGCTCACCAAGCTCACGCCCGCGCAGGCCAAGTATCTCGGCGTGCCGGTCGAGGGCCCCTACAAGCCCGAGCATTACCGCTACTGAGCGAAAACTTTCTCTTAGCCATCGACGCCGCGGAGCAATCCGCGGCGTTTTTCTTTGTTTCCTCCCGCGCAACTCTGGCGACAATGCCGCCATGCGTTTCCTTCTGCTCGCCGCCGTCCTCGTCTCAACGCTCTCCGCTAGGTCGCTTGCACCCATCGAGGTTTTTCTGCTCAAACCCGCGCGTGTGTTCGACGGCGACGCGATGCACGAGGGCTGGGCCGTGCTCGTGCGCGGCGACAAGATCGCAGACGCCGGCCCACTCGCCGATCTGAAAGTGCCCACCGATGCACAGGCGATTGAACTCGCAGGCATGACGCTCTTGCCCGGCCTTATCGATGCGCACACGCACGTGCTGCTTCACCCTTACAGCGAGACGCCGTGGAATGACCAGGTCGCGCATGAGTCCGAGGCCCTGCGCGTTGCGCGCGCCACGAATCACCTGCGCGCCACGCTGTTCGCCGGCTTCACCACGCTGCGCGATCTCGGCACCGAGGGAGCGGGCTACGCCGACGTCGGCCTCAAGCAAGCGGTGGAGCAGGGGATCATTCCCGGTCCGCGGATGCTCGTCGTCACCAAGGCCATCGTCGCCACCGGCAGCTACGGACCAAAAGGCTACGCCGCCGAGTGGCACGTTCCGCAGGGTGCCGAGGAGGCTGACGGCGGCAACCTCCTCCGCGTCGTGCGTGACCAGATCGGCCACGGTGCCGATTGGGTGAAGGTTTACGCTGACTACCGTTGGAGTCCGACCAACCAAGCCGCGCCGACTTTCTCGCTCGAGGAATTGAAACTCATCGTCGACACCGCACGCAGTAGCGGCCGCGCGGTCTCCGCGCATTCGACTACGCCCGACTCCACCGCCTGGCGCGCGAGGA
>JANXWT010000258.1 GCA_025351035.1 Opitutia bacterium
GATGCCGGCGAGGCCGGGGCTCAGCGGATGGAAATTGGTCGCGGTGACGGAGAGCACACCGGGCAGAGCGCACAGGCGTTCGACGGTTTGCTGCGCGTAGTCCATGCGTTGCGTGTGCTCGGGCCGCACACGGTCGCTGAAGTTGACGTTGAACGCCGTGCGATTTTCGACGGCGAGTCCCCACGGACGGTTGACGAGTCGCGCGAAACTGCGGCACATCATAGAAGTCGCGACGAGCAGGACGAGAGCGACGGCGATCTCGACGACGACCAGCGTGCCGAGGAGACTGCGTGCGCTGCGGTCGAGCGTCACGCTGCGGCTGCTGCCCCGCAAAGCCGAATGCAATTCGATCTGGCGCGACGTGCGCAGGGCGGGAAAAAGTCCCGCGCCGAAACCGACGAGCAGCGTGATGCCGGCAGCGCCCAGTATCACGGGCCAGTCGACGGCGACCTGCGTGTTGAATTCGTTCAGTGCGAAACCGCCGAAGCCGAAACCGCGGTCGGCCATGGGGCTCAGGTTATAGAGCAACGGAGTTCCCCAGAGCGCGAGCCAGATGCCGACTGCGCAGCCCACGGTCGCGAGCAGGAGGCTCTGCAAAATATATTCGCGGATGATCCGGCTGCGGGAGGCACCGAGGGCGGAGCGCAAGGTGGTCTCGGCTTGGCGCTCGATCTGCCGGGCGAGGAGAAGGCTCGCGACATTGGCGGCGGCGATCAGCAGCACGAAGAGCGCGGCACCGGCGATCGCGAGGAGCTTGGGGCGGAGGTCATGGACGAATCCTTCGTGCAGACTGTTGAAGCTGGCGGCTTGCGGATTCGCAGGCGAAGGTGCGGCTTTGTTGAGTTGGGCGCAGAGCTCGCGCATGGCTTGGCGAGCTTGGTCAAGGGTCACACCGGGTTTCAGTCGGGCGGGAGCATAGAGGTAATGACTCCGCGGTGCGCCCGGATCGAACGGCGCGGCGAGCGGCACCCAGACTTCGGCGCGATAGGGATGGTTGAAGCCGGCCGCCATGACGCCGATGACGGTGTAGGGTTCGTTGTCGAGGATCAGGACTTGGCCGAGCGCATCGGGTCGGCCGCCGAGGATTTGCTGCCAGAAATGCTGGCTGACGATGGCGACGCGCGGGCCGGCGGGGCGATCTTCCTCGGCGGTGAAGGTGCGGCCGAGAATCGGACTGACACCGAGCACGGAGAACAAGTTGCCCGTGATACGCGCGGTCGGCACGTATTGCGGCTCGCCGTGACCGGTGAGCGTCAGATTGCCGTTGGTCGCCCCGCCGATGCCGGAGAAGACCGTGTTGCCCGCGCGCCATTGGCGCAGGGTCGTTTCGGCGAGCGGCAGGATGCGCTCGTCGCCGCCGGACTGCGCCGGGAAGGATTCGTAGAGGCGCACTAAGCGCTCCGGTTCCTGCAGCGGGAGCGGACGCAACAGGAGCGCCTCAAGCACGCTGAAGATCGCGGTATTGGCGCCGATGGTCAGTGCGAGAATTCCGACGATAGTGAGCGAGAGAATCGGCGAGCGCGCGAGCGAGCGGACGGACAAACGGAGTTCGTGGAGCATGGGGTTGGTTGAGGGGCGGGAGAAAAATTATTCGCTGCGCAGCGCGACCAGCGGGTCGACGCGGGCGGCGCGGCGCGCGGGCAGCCAGCAAGCACACAGAGCGACGAGCAGGAGGGCCAGCGGCACGGCACCAAAGGTGATCGGATCTAGTGCCGATATGCCGTAAAGTTGGGATGACAAAAAGCGCGCCAATCCGAACGCGCCCAGAAGCCCGAGCATGGCACCGACCGCGACGAGAATAGCGCCGTAGTGCAGCACGTCGGTGACGATCAAGCGACTATCAGCACCCAACGCCATGCGGATGCCGATTTCCCGGGTCTGTTGCGCGACGGTGTAGGATACGACGCCATAGATACCAATGGTGGCGAGAAACAGCGCCAAGGCGCCAAACAAACTGAAGAGCAGCGTAGTAAATCGCGCGCGCACGAACGTCGCGGCCACGAGACTATCCATCGTGTTGAGATTTGAGACCGGCAGATTGGGGTCGAGTTCTGCGACGGCGCGCTGGACAGCGGGCGCGAGCGCGAGTGGAGCTGTCTCGGTCCGCACGAGCAAAGTCATGATTGGAAAAGGTAGTTCCGAATGGGGGCAGTAAACCATGGCGCGGGCTGGCTGATCGAGGCGTTCCTGCCGGGTGTCGCCGACCACACCGACGATCTCGCTGCCGGACTGGCCGCTGATCGAGACGAGGAGCCTCTGGCCAACCGGGCTCCGGCCGGGAAAATATTTCCGCGCCAAAGTCTCATTGATGATGACGACGCCACGGGCTTCCTGCTGTTCCTGCGCGGTGAAATCGCGGCCTTGAAGCAACGGGATGCCCAGCGTGGAAAAATAATCCGGCGCGACAATGCGCATGTCGGCCACCGGTTGTTCGGCAGTAGCAGCCTTGGGTAGGCCCGGCAGAGTCAGCGGCGTGGTGTCGCCGGGACCGGAAAACGGAGCGAACACATTCCCCGAGACCGAACGCACTCCGGGCAGGGCGCGCACGCGCTCGATCGCTTGCCGGTAAAACGCCTGCACCTTCGTCGGATCATCGTAATTGACGTAAGGCAGGGCGATCCGCGCAGTCAGCAGGTTGCGGGTGTTGAATCCGAGATCGGTGGAGAGCAGGCTGCTGAAGCTGCGGGTCAAGAGACCGGCACCGATGAGGACCATGCTTGTCAAGGCAACCTGGGCGACCACGAAGCTGGCACGCAAGCGCCGGCCGCGCGCCGGATTCATCCCGTGGGCGGTGGAGTTCATCGCTTCCGAGAGACGCGGACTGGCGGTGGCGAAGGCGGGCACCAACCCGAACAGCACCCCGCTGGCGAGGGCCACGGCGACGGAGAAACCGAGCACGCGCGGATCGAGTCCCACTTGTTCGACAGGCGCCAGGTTGGACGGCATGAGTGCGTGCAGTGCGGCGATGCCCCACCGGGCGAAAAGCAGACCGGTGGTGGCGGCTGCGACGGCAAGGAGCAAATTCTCGGCGAGCAACAAGCGAACGATGCGCGCGCGCGATGCACCGAGGACGGTCCGCATCGTGATCTCACGCTGGCGGACGGTGGTCCGCACCAGCTGGAGGCTTGCGACGTTGGCGCAGGCAATCAGGAGGATCAGTCCGACGGCGCCGAAGATCGCGAGGAGTGCCGGGCGGATTTCGCCGGTGATCTGCCGATGGAGCGGGACGAGGTTGACGGACCAGCCTTTGTTGGATTCCGGGAACTGATCGGCAAGTCCGGCAGAGATCGTTTCCATTTCCGTGCGCGCTTGGGCGAGCGTGACACCCGGTTTCAGCGAACCGATGACGGACTCGGAGCGAGAATTCCGCTGCAGGCCGTGCGAAGTATTGTGACTTAATTTCCGCAAGTCCCACACTGCGGCGGGTCCGTCGTGGCGTGCGCCTTCCTTGACGTAAAAGCGGAAACTCTCTGGCAGCACGCCTATGACGGTGACCGGCGTGTCGTTGAAGATGATCGTCCGACCTATGACCGCCGGATCACCGCCAAATTTTACTTTCCAATAATTGTAGCTGAGCAGTGTGACCGGCGGGCTGCCGTCGCGTTCGTCCTCAGATGAGAACACGCGACCAAGCAAGGCGTCGGCGCCGAGCAACGAAAAGAAATTGGCGCTGACTGCGGTCACTTTGACATCCTCGGCCGTGCCGGTGCCGGTGAGTGTGTAGGTCCGGTCCGTGAACGAGGCCAGTTCGTCGAACAGTTTGCTTTGGCGGCGCCAATCGAGGAAGTCGGCCAGCGAACTTTTGTTCAGACCGTCTCCGCGCTGCAAGTTTTGCTCCCAAACCATGACGAGACGGTCGGGGTTCCGGTATGGCAGATCGCGCAGCAGAAGGTCGTTGATGACACTGAAGATCGCGGTGTTCGCCCCGATGCCGAGGGCGAGCGTGAGGACGGAGAGGAGCGAAAAAACGGGTGAGCGCCGAAGTTGGCGGAGAGAGAAACTGAGATCGTTGAGCATGGGGAAGAAAGGAGCGAGGAGTGAGCAGTGGGTAGCGAGTAGGCCGGAGAAAAATTATTCGCTGCGCAGGGCGACCAGCGGGTCGGTGCGCGCGGCGCGGCGGGCGGGGAGCCAGCAGGCGAGCAGGGCGACGAGGAGCAGAATTCCAGCAGCGCCGAGCAGCGCGACCGGATCGGTGGAGTCGGTGCCGTAGAGATAGGATTCGATCCAGTGACCGAGCAGCAGCGTGAGACCGAGACCGGCGAACAAGCCGAGACTCACGAGACGGAATCCTTGCCCGACCACCATGCGTGCGATGCTGCCCGCGCTGGCGCCGAGCGCCATGCGGACCCCGATCTCTTGCGTGCGGCGGGCGACGCCGTGGCTGAGCACGCCGTAGAGGCCGACGACCGCGAGCAGGAACGCCGTGCCGGCATACGCGGTGGTGAGGATGGTCCAGAAGCGGTCGTTGACCGACTGGCCGTCGAGCGCCTCGTCGACCGTGCCGACCCAGTGCAGCGACGCGGCCGGGTCGTGGGCGACGACGACTTTGCGAATCGAATCGACGACGCTGTGCGGATTGACCGAGCAGTCGAAGAGGATGCCGACGGAGATCTGCGGAAACTGCCGGAGCGAAAGATAGACGCTGTCGCGGTTGGGCGTGCGGCGGCGGAGCCCGTCGGAAAGGGTGTCGGCCACGACGCCGATCACGATGACCTCGGTGTTGTCGGCGAGGAGGAGCGCGCGGCCGAGGGCGGAGCCGTTGGGCGCGAGCCGGTGGGCGAGCGTTTCGCTGACCAAGGTGACGGCGGTGCCGCCGAGACGATCCTGCGATCCGAAGCGACGGCCTTCGCGCAGCGGAACCGCCATGAGGTCGAGCACCTCGGTCGTGGCGAAATGGATGTTGGCGTCGAGCGCGCCGTCGGCTGTCGGCAAGTCGGTGCCTTGGCCGCGGATTTTTTGCACGGTGCCGCTGTAGGGCGGAAGTGTCGGCGCGAGATAACCGGCACCGCGGATGCCCGGGAGCGCGGCGAGGTCGAGTTGCAGCGCGTCGAAAAACTGCGCCATGGCCGCGGGCGTGCGGTAGCGTTCGGAGAGAAGCGAAACCTGCGTGCGCAGCAGGCCGTGCGTGCGGTAACCGAGGTCGACGGCGCGGAGACGGTCGTAACTGCGCACGAAGAGCGCCGCTCCGGCGAGCAGCGCGACGGCGAGGGCGGTCTGGCCGACAATGAGGGCGGCGCCGCTGCGGCCTTGGAGGAGATTGCCTGCGAGTCCGCGGCCGCCAGCGCGGAGCGCGGCGTTCAGGTCGACGCGCGCCGCCGCGAAAGCCGGCAACAGGCCGAAGAGCAAACCGGTGAGCAACACGACGACGGCACTCAGCGCGAGCGGTCCCGCGGTCAGGCCGATGTCGATGTGCACGGGCAACTCGAATTGGCCGACGGCGAGAAATATTTTTATGAGCGCCTGCGCCAGCCCGAGGCCGAGCGCGCCGCCGACGACCGCGAGGACGAGACTCTCGGCGAGCATCAGCCGGATGAGCGCGCGGCGATCGGCGCCGAGCGACACGCGGACGGCGAGCTCGCGCTCGCGCGTGACGAGCCGGGCGAGCAGGAGCATCGCGACGTTGGCGCAGCCGATGAGGAGCAAGAAACCGGAAGCGACGAGCATCATCAGTAATCCGCCGCGCAGCGGGCCGCGCCAAGTCTCGGCGAACGGTTCGACGCGCGCGCGGAGTTCGCGGTTCTCGGCCGGATGGGCGCGGGCAAACTCCAGCGCGAGCGCCTGCATCTCGGAGGTGGCTTGCGCGACACTGACGCCCGGCTTGAGGAGGCCGAAGGGGCGCGTGCCTTTCGAGGTGCGCCGGGCGAGACCGGCGGGATTGGGATGCTGGCCGTCGGGCAACCAGAAGTCGCTGCCCTCGGCGTTGAGTTGGCCCGAATACGAAAGCGGAGCGACACCGACAACGGTGCGCATGCCGGAGGCGGTCTCGACGCTGCGGCCGATCACGGAAGCGTCGGCGCCGAAACTGGCGCGCCACAGCCGCTCGGAGATGACCACGACGCGTTCGCCGCGGCCGGCGAGTTCGTCGGCGGTGAAGAAGCGACCGAGCGCGGGGCGCACGCCGAGGATTTCGAAGTAGCCCGCGGGCACGACTTCGCCGCGCAGCCGCTCGGCGCCGCCGGCCGTGATGAGCACTTGGCGGAAAACGGTCGTGCCGCTGATTTGTTCGAAGGAGCGGCTGCGCGCGGCGATTTCCTCGAAGTCCGGGTGGGAGAAATTCGGCAGAAAACCCTCGCGCTTCTCCTGCGTGAGCACGTTGACGAGGCGGTCGGCGTGTGGATAGGGCAGCGGCGCGAGCAGGATGGCGTGGACAAACGTCAGCACGGTGGCCGTGCCGCCGATGGCGAGTGCGATGCACGCGAGCAGCGTCAAAGCAAGACGCGGCGTGCGCAGCCACGAGCGTGCTGCGAGTCTGATGTCCTGGATCATGGGAGTTGGGGGTGTGCTTGGCCCGCAGTCCCAGTTGTGTTGGGCTAAAAGTCTACTTGCCGATCATCATGCCGTCGGCGAGCCGGACGACGCGGGAGCCGTAGGTGGCGTTCTCTTCGGAGTGCGTGACTTGGATGATGGTCGTGCCCTCCTCGTTGAGTTTCTTGAACAGCTTCATGATCTCGCGGCCCTGGTCGGAGTGCAGGTTGCCGGTGGGTTCGTCGGCGAGGATGAGCGAAGGCTTGGAAATCAGAGCGCGGGCGACGCCCACCAGTTGCTGTTGACCGCCAGAAAGCTGATTCGGGTAGAGGTCCTTCTTGCCGACGATGCCGAACCGATCGAGCACGTCGCAGACGGCTGACTCGCGCTCTTTTTTTGCAATGTCACGGTAGGAAAGCGGAATCTCGAGGTTTTCGTAGACCGTGAGGTCGTCGAGCAAGTGATAACTCTGGAAGACGAATCCGATGTGTTTTTTCTGGATGTCGAATCGCTTTTTCTTGTCGAGCTTGTGAACCGGTTCGCCGAGGAGATGGAATTCGCCGTTCCATGAACTGTCGTGAAGGCCGAGGATGTGGAGGAGCGTCGATTTGCCCGAGCCGGAAGGGCCCATGATGGAGACGAACTCACCTTCATTGATTTGCAGGTTGATGTTGCGCAGGGCGTAGAAGACGCCGCCTTTGAGCGGGTAGATTTTTTCGACCGATTGGAGGGAGATCATGCGGAGATTTAGCGACGTTATTTAGGAATTTGCAGCAAATATGAATCTTAACAGGGCGATCATCGCGGGTGGCGACACAGCGCCATCGGTGCATTGACTGAGCCAGACGGAGTTGCGGTAGGGGGCACTGGAGTCGGGGCGCGCGGGATTGACCGCGACGCCGCTGGTCTCGCCGAACTGATCGAGACGGCGGACGCGCACGGTGCCGGCGCGGCTTTCCGCGACATAGATGATGCCGTCCTTGCTGGCCAAACCTTCCGGCAACCAGCCGCGGGCACCGGCGTCGCCGACGAGGTTCGCCTTGCCGCCCGGGGAAATCCGCAGCACGCGCGGTGCTGCCCGGCCGGCGACATAGATGAAACCGACATTGTCAACCGCGATGAACCAGAGGGAATTCGCCGCGGGCTGCTCAGGCTTCGGGGTGGCGGTTCCATGCAGCAATCCGCCGCTGGCGAGAGTGACAACTTCGCCGGCCGGCGTGACTTTGCGCACCGAGGGGCCGTCGCAAAAATAGACGCTGCCATCCGGGCCGACGGTGATCCCGCCGATGTTGCCCAGTTGGGCGTCGGCCCCGTGGCCGTCGCGCGCGCCCCACCGGTGACC
>JANXWT010000329.1 GCA_025351035.1 Opitutia bacterium
CGTTCAAGCCCGCGCGACGAAATCCATCCATATAGTCATACGCTTCTGATGCGGCGGTAACGCGGGGTTACTGCGGTAAGAGCTTGAACGTCCAGAGGGAGCCGCCCATCGGCACATTCGCGATGTTGGGATCTTGCCGGCGCGCATTGTCGTTGTTCCGGTCGCCGCTTGTCACCGTCACATATTGGGTGCCGTTTTGCTGCCAGGTGACGGGCTGGCCGACGATCCCCGATGATGTCTGGAACCGCCACAAAATCTCGCCGGTATCGGCGTCGACCGCGATGAGCTCGCCGGTGCGCGTGCCGGTGAACACGAGCCCGCCGGCGGTGACCAGCGTTCCGGCCCAGTTCGGGCTCTTGAAGCCTGTCTGCCACTTGGCCTCTCCCGTCGTCGGATTGATGGCTTTCAAATACCCGCGCGGCTCGGGATCGGGGAAGATGTTCGTCGTCTTGATCGTGTTGCCGCCGGAGCGGCCCCCGGCCGCGAGATTGAGTTTCCTCAACTCTTCCAGCGGCAGTGGCTCGTATTCGACGCCGATGTTCGCGCTGTTGACGTACATGAGCCCGGTCAAAGGGCTGTAAGACGGGGGATACCAATTCGTAGCCCCCCCGATGTAGGGCCAGTTCTGAATCTTCTCGACATGATCCAGAATCTTCTTGGTCTCCTCGGACCACACCGGCCGCCCCGTCGCCATGTCTACGCGCTCCGCCCAAGTCGCTTTCGCATATTTGTTCGCCGCTAAGAGCTCGCCATTGGTGCGGTCAAGCACGTAGAGAAACCCGTTGCGCGCAGCCTGCATCAGAACCTTGCGCTGGCTCCCGCCGGAATTGATTTCGGCCAGTATCACGGACTGCACGTTGTCGTAGTCGAAGGGATCGTTGGGCGAGGTCTGATAATGCCAGACCATTTGGCCGGTCTTGGGCCGGATCGCCAGAATGCTGTCCGTATACAGATTGTCGCCCTTGCGATCGAGCGCGTTGTGGGGCGAGGGGTTGCCCGTGCCCCAGTAAACGAGATCGAGATCGGGATCGTAGGAGCCCGTCGTCCAAGTGCTTCCCCCGGCCGCATTCGCCGCCTGGTTCGGCCAGGTTTCGGCGCCCCGCTCGCCCGGGCGCGGCACGGTGTAAAGCCTCCACAGGCGATTTCCCGTCTCCGCATCG
Source organism: Opitutia bacterium (assembly GCA_025351035.1). GTDB lineage: Bacteria > Verrucomicrobiota > Verrucomicrobiia > Opitutales > Opitutaceae > JACQFT01. The sequence continues at coordinate 1,161 of JANXWT010000329.1, forward strand.
TAGCCCTCGATATAGCCGCGGGAGCTGAACTCCGCTCCCGCAACGCCGACGATCACGACGCCATTGACGACGAGCGGCGCGCCCGTCATCGCATAGCCTTCGGCCGTCGTGCTGGAACGCACGTTCCAGATTTCTTTCCCGGTCTTGATATCGAGCGCCTGCACGCGGCCGTCGAGAATGGTGCGGAAGAATTTGCCGTTGTAGAGCGCGCCGCCGCGGTTCTCGATGCCGCAACATACCGTCATCGCCGTCTCCGGCGGGTAGGAAATCATCGTCTTCCAGATTTCTCTGCCCGTCTCGACATTGATCGCGGCGGTCTTGTCGTGGGCGGTGATGTAGATCACGCCGTCCATCACAAGCGCCTGCGACTCTTCCTTGTTGCTGTCGTCCAGGCTGTAAGCCCAAGCGGGCACCAGACGCTTCACGGTTCCCCGGTTGATCTGCGTGAGCGTACTGAAGCGCTGCTGGCTGTAGCTCATGCCATAGGTGAGGACCTTGTCCGGCGTGTTGGCCGCGTTCTTCAGGTCGGCGGCGCTTTGCGCGAACGCAAGCGCCGGCAGCAAGATCGTCAGCCCCGATGCGATAAGGATGCGCTTCATTGGAAGTCCCCCGAAATAGCCAGCGGCTTCGCCAATTTAAGACGATCTTATGCCGAGAGGGAGTCCGTTACTGGCGAGGCTTCTCCGGTCCACAACCCATTGAGATACGGCCGCTTTCGGCTTAGGCGGACTGCAACCCGCTGGAATTAGACCATCAGCTCATGCGGGTGTTCGCGGTTCACCCGATCTCATCAAATGACCTTCCAAGTACGGTGAAACACCGGAACTAGGCGAAAGGGATGAAACCGCCAAAAGAATAAGATTAGGCGATTGAACAGACACTGCGGGCGCACGTGGTCGCCTGCATACGCGCGCATGCTCACCTGCGGCTCAACGGCTCCATTCCGCTGCGCTTGATTGCGGCCGACGCGCTCTGCGATGCGAGGAAAGTGATCAGCCGTTTCGCGGATTCGACTTCCTTTGCTCCCGCCACCACGGCCGCCGAAAATACAGAGGGGTCTTGAATCTCCGCCGGGACAGTGCCCACAACCTCGACGCCCTTTACCGGCAAAATCTCGCTCACCAGCATCACTGCGATCTCGGCCTTTC
>JANXWT010000269.1 GCA_025351035.1 Opitutia bacterium
GTCGCCAGCCTGGCCCTGGTCGAGCAGCTTGCGGAACATTTCGATGCCGGTCACGACGGTCGTGGTCGTGTCCTTGAGGCCGACGATCTCGACGGTCTCGTTGATTTTGCAGATGCCGCGCTCGATACGACCAGTGGCGACGGTGCCACGGCCGGTGATCGAGAACACGTCTTCCACGGACATCAGGAAAGGCTTGTCCATCTCGCGCACGGGCTCGGCAATCTCGGAGTCGATTGCTTCCATCAAATCTTGAATTGCTTTCAGACCCTCGGGCTTGCCTTCGAGCGCGGCGGTGGCGGAGCCACGGATGATCTTGGCGGTCTTGCCGTCAAATTTATACTTGGTGAGCAGATCGCGGATTTCTTCCTCGACGAGTTCGAGCAGTTCCGGGTCGTCGATGAGGTCGACCTTGTTCAGGAAAACCACGAGCTTCGGCACGCCGACCTGATAAGCCAGGAGAATGTGCTCGCGGGTCTGCGGCATCGGGCCGTCCGCGGCGGAGACCACCAGAATCGCGCCGTCCATCTGGGCGGCACCGGTGATCATGTTCTTGACGAAGTCAGCGTGACCGGGGCAGTCGACGTGCGCGTAGTGGCGCTTGTCGGACTCATACTCCACGTGCGCGACGGAAATCGTGACGATCTTCGAGGCGTCACGCACCGTGCCGCCCTTGGCGATTTCCGCGTAGGACTTGACCTCGGCGAGACCCTTGCGAGCCTGAACCGCGAGGATCGCGGTCGTCAGCGTGGTTTTGCCGTGGTCGACGTGGCCAATTGTGCCAACGTTGACGTGCGGCTTCTTGCGTTCGAATGTTGCTTTAGCCATGTGGAGTCGGAGTGTATTTTTGGTGGTTGAAGTGGTTGACCTTGATTAACGTCGGAGATCACCGACGTCGCCGTGGAGCCCAGAACCGGATTCGAACCGGCGACCTCGTCCTTACCAAGGACGTGCTCTGCCAACTGAGCTATCTGGGCAGACCAAGGCATAGGCAAAAAACAAAGAGAACGGACAGAGAATGATTCCCGAAATTATCCGTCAACTAGATTCTTGCATTTCTTTCAAAAAAGCTACGGGCCGACCACCACCCGGTAACGTCCGGGACTCAGGCGCTCGCCGAGTCGCGATGATTTGACGATGTGGTCGCGGAAAAACGTATCGACTTCCTCCCAACCCGAACCTGCCAGTAGCACTGGCTCGCCGATCACGCCGGCACTGCCGATCAGCACCAGAAATTCCAGCGGAGCAAAATCCGTTCGCGGCAACTTCAACTGGCGTAATGCCTGCGCCACAATCATTTTGCCGTCCGTCAGCGCATTGACCTCCATAAAAGCGTCGCGCCCGGAGAGAGCCGGCCGCGTGCCATCGATCAGCCCGTAGCCCGCGAACGGCGCCTCGTTGCCCTGCGCCAGCACATCCCACAGCCGCTCGTCCGTCACCGCCGTCTCCTGACCATGCACCCGCATGCCACTCTCGGAAAAACTCAGCTTGGCCTCGTAGCTCGCAAAAACCTGCCCGGGCTGCCGCCGCGCGCTCTCCGGTGTCTGGCGCTGCCCAAAATTGTGCTCGGTGGGGAAAAATAACGGCGTCGGGTCGAAATACTCCGCGCGCTCCTGCATTTCGCGATCACCCGCCGTCGCGCCCGACCCCGCGAGCTTCACGAACGCCTCTTTCGTTTTCGCCGCAACTTCGTTCGCGCTCCTAGGTGCTTGCATCCACCAAAAATAAGCCCCGGCGGACGCCACGACACACACCGTTCCCACCCACACCCGTCTTTTCAACCTGCCGTTGCCGATGTGCATGGGGACTCCCTCACTTCAACTCCGGCGCGTCGCCGGGTTTGGTTTGCGGCTCGGCGGCGATCAGCACGCTCGCGAACCCGGCCTTCCTCGCCATGTCGCACAAATCCAAAAACGCCTGCATCGAGACCTGGCGGTCGGCGCGCACGAGCAGCACCGCGCGCGGATGCTCACGCACATAGGCGGTCATTTGCTGGCGCAGTTCCGACAGCGTATACTTGCCGCCCTCGAAGAGCAGCACATTGTCGCGCCGGTAACTCACCACCACTGACGCCGCGCCCGCGCCCTGCGAGCCTGCGTTCACCTGCGGCAACTCGATGCCGGCACCCGGCCCGCCAACATCCATGATCTGGCCCGGTGCCAGCACGAAACGCGAGCCGAACAGCACGAACATCAGTGCCACCACGCCGGCATTCACCCAGAAAAAAACATCGAAGTCCCGCGGCGGCTTGTTCAGTCGCGATTCGAGGTCAAGCGGTCGGGTGATCATTTGTCCCCTCCCGCGGGGCCCCGCTCTTTGTTCAGCAAAAATCTCATGAGTTCGTTGCTCACCCACTCCATGTCATGCACGAGCGCGCGCACCCGGCCCGATAGAAAATGTCGCGCCAGATGCGTCGGAATCGCCACCATCAGCCCGGTCGCCGCCGCGATCAGTGCCACCCACACCCCCTCCGACAGCACCACCGGAGTGGCGTAGTTGCCGCCTTGGTTGAACAACCAAAATGTCCGAATCATGCCGAGCAGCGTGCCGAGCAAACCGAGCAGCGGCGCGATCTGCGCGATGGCCGAAAGGGAGCCGATGCGCCGCTCCAATCCGGGCAATTCTGCGAGCGCCGCCTCCTGCACCGCAAACCGCAGCGCGGCTTCGTCGGCGGTCGAATTTCTCAAGCCCGCCTTCACCACCGCCGCTACGGGGCCGGGCGTCTCCTCGCAAACCGTGAGCGCCTCCATCAGCCTGTCTTTCTCCAACAGGTTTTTTATGCCACTCAGGAATTCCGTCGAGCGAATCTGCCCGCGATGGAGGAACAGCGCCCGTTCGATGAAAATCACCAGCGCGACCGCGCCGAGCATCACCAGCAGCCACAGCACCGGGCCGCCCTTCGCAAATACACTGAAGTTGAAAGCAGTCATGGCAGCACCGCATCATGCGTCCCGCCTTCCGCGCGTAAATCCGCAATTTTCACTTCGCCTCCTTCGCCGCGCGGTAACGCGCCAGCTTCGCCTTCGCAGGCGTCGCGCCGCCGAGCTGGTTGTCAACGATGAGCTGGTAGGCTCTCTGCGCTTCGTCGAGCCGCCCGGCGTCCTCATGCAGTTGGCCGAGCTCCAGCAGCGAGCGCGACACCCAGTAGCGACCCTTCGCACCGAGCTTTTCGGCCAGTGCTCGGTCCTGCAGGAACGTGTCCACCACCGACCAGAAAACCATCTGCGCCTTCGCCGGCTGCGTGCGCTTTTCCAGCGCGTAACCCCACTTGAATCCCGCCTCGGCCCGCAGATCCACCGGCGCCGAAGGCAGGTCGCGCAGGCGCTCGAAGATCGCCGACGCGCTCTCATAGTTCACGACGCTGTTGGCCCCTTGGGCAAACAGCGTGTCCGCGAGGGCGAGGTGCGCCAGCAGCACGTCCGGATGCTGCGAGTAATTGTTCACGAGACTCTCGTAAAATGTCCGCGCGGCGCCGAAATCGTTCAGCTTCCGCAACAGGTCGCCTTGCTTCAACCGCGCATAGAAAACCAATTCGTCGCGCGGATAATCCTGCACCAGTTTCTCCAGATAGAGCGTGTAGGCGTCGCGCAGATTCCGGTCGAGGCCCAGCCGCTCCGCATTCAGGGCCGACTCATAGAGCGCCAGCGGCGCGAACTCACTCTGCGGCTGCTCGTCCACCAGCTTCACCAGCAACTCCTGCGCGTTCACGATATCCCCGCGCTGCGCGAGTCCGCCCGCCTGCACGATGTAGGAATAGATCGCCGCCTTCGTCCCCTTGTAGTCAGCGCGCAATTTCTCCAGCAACGCCGCTCCTTCCTTGTCGCGGCTCAACGCCAGCAGTGCCTGCGCCTTGAGCAGCAGCGCCGTGCTCGCCACGTCGGCGCGCAGAGTCTCGCCAAGCTCCTTCGCGCCGCCCTGCAACAGCACCAGCAATTCATCAACCTGCCGCACGGTCTCGGCCGGCTGCGTGCTGTCGAACGACAGGCGGGCGCGCAGCCACATCAGCCGCACGCGCAATTCATCCGGCACCCCCTGCGTGCCACTCTGCAGCAACCGGTTCACGCGCTGATAGGCGACGGGCGTTTGGCCGCGCACCTGCATTTCCTTCACCAGATTCCATTCGGCCTGCCAGCGATTGGTCGCATCGAAGCCCCTGATGGTCGCTGCCCCGTCGAGCAACGCCGCCGCCGCGGCGAGCTGCCCCGCACGGATATCCGAAAGGACGCGCTGGAAAATCAACCCGCCCGCCGGCACCGCCGGCGGCGATTCGCGCAGCGCCGCGTCGTAGGCATCGGCCGCGTTCTTGTAGTCCTCCGAGCGGAAAAACGCCTCGGCCAGCAGCACGCCCAGTTCGGCGCGCTCGCGCCCCGGGGGCAACACTGCGCGCAATTGCCCGCTCACGTCCGCCGCTGTGCGGTAGCGCTTCAGCTCCCAGGCCACCGTCAGCCGCACGCCGAGCGCCGCCGCCTTCAGCGACGATCCCGGGAAACGTTCCAGCAAACTCCGTGCGTCGTCCTCGGCCGGCGCGTAGAGTTTGTCGGCAAGCGCCGTCTGCGCGCGCACGAGCAGCAAATCCTCGAGGACCGGATGTTGCCCCGGCGAGCCGATCAGTCCGCCCAGCTCGCGCCGCAATTGCTCGCGCTCGGCGGGCGTTTTCACGCCGCGCACCAGCGAAAATAGCGCCGTCCGCTGGGTCTCCGGCCGCTGACCGGTCCGTAGCAATTCGAGAAACGCCACCCGACCCTCCGCACTGTCCTCGCCCGCAATCAGGCCGAGCAACAGGTGAAATTGGTCCGCGACGTTTCGCTCCGTGATCGGCAGCGTCGCGAGGATGCGCTGCAATACGGCCTGCGCTTCCGTCTTGCGCCCCAGCATTGCCAGACCCGTCGCGTAGGCGCGCGCGAAATCATAGCCGTTCCGCTGGCCGAGGAACCGGTCCATATTGCCGCGCATCGTCGTCAGCTCGCGCTCGGTCGGCGGCCTCACGCGCAGTCGCGCCTGCTCCTGGCCGAGCGAGAAACGCGCTCGCTGCAGCTCTGACACGCCGACGTTGATCGCCTGCTCGTAGAGTCCGCTACCGCGCACGAGATCGCCCTCGGCATCCGCCACCATGGCCTGCAGAAAATACCACCAGCTGCGGTCCGTCGCGGGCAACTCGTCGGCCTTGATGGCGGCCAGCGCGGACTTCGCCACCGCCAGACGCCTGTCGTTCACCGCGAGCAAGCCCGTGCGCAACTGATACGCCGCGTTGCGCGGGCCGTCATAGTTTTGCAACGCCGCGTCGGCCGCGCGCAGGTCGCCAGCCTCCATCAGTGCCGTCGCCAAGTGCAGCGTCACCCGCTGCCGTGCCTCCGCCGGAAGTTCTGCTTCCGTCAGCAAATCCCGGTAGCTTACCGCGGCCGTCGCCGAAAATCCCGCCCGCAAGGCGTCGTCGGCCCGCGCCTCGCTGACGATCCAGTTGCCG
>JANXWT010000278.1 GCA_025351035.1 Opitutia bacterium
GTGATACATCAACACCGATACGTTATGGCTCTTGCGAATGTAGCGACTCTCCATCCCTCACCCTCCCATCCATCCAAGCCGAAGCAAGCTTCGGGGCATTGGACCCATCACGAGTAAAATGCTGTTGCCGGTCGGCCGGCGGGGGTTGTAAATGCGCCCGTTCCTTCCTCCCTATGAAAATGATGAAAATGCTCCGTATCGTATCACTCGCATCCGCGCTCACCGCCACCGCCCTTGTCGTCTTGGCTGACGAAGTGACAGATTACATCACTGCCGCCGGCAAAGCCTATTCGGATGGCAATTTTTCCGAAGCCTTGCAGTCGCTCGACACCGTCGGCCAGCTCATTCGTCAGAAAAAATCCGAGGCCGTCATGAAGATCCTGCCCACGGCACCGTCTGGCTGGACCGCCGGTGAGCCGGAATCCGAAGGCACCGGCGGAATGATGGGCGGCATCGTCAGCGCCAAGCGTGAATACCGCAAGGACAACGCCCGGATCGAAGTCCAGGTGCAGTCGGACTCGCCGCTGCTGCAGGCGATGATCCCGATGTTCGCCAATCCCATGCTGCTCACGGCCAGCGGCGCGAAGCTCGAACTGGTCAAGGGCGCCAAGTATGCCGTAACTTACAATAAGCAGGAAAAGAACGGCGATGCCAAGGCGGTCATCGACAATCGTTACATCGTCACGATCAATGGCAGCGACGTCACCCGGGAAGAACTCGTTGCCTTCGCCCAGACCGTCGATGCCTCCGCGCTGACCAAGCTCAAATAGTCGGCAACGGCCAGATAGCGGCCTACTTTCCCCTTCGTCGGCGGCGGGTTTCTCGGAAAATGACTCGCCTCTTGAAATGACCCTTTTGCTTACGGGTGGTGGTTTCCGGTGCATCCGGTCCCTATTCTGTCCGACAGCCTTCCGTTTCCCTTTCTTGACCGCGGCCAGATCCCCTCGCACCGTGCCGACGTGACTGAAACTGAATCCTCTCCCATTTCGCGAACCCTTCGGTGGCTGACAGTCCACGGCTGTTATCCGGCGGGGCGACTGCCCGCCGAAGCGGAGCTGCTCCTGCTGTTCGCCGCCGCCGCTGGCGAGGAAGAAGCCGGACCGCGTTCTGTCCACCATCACAAGAAGGTGATCCCCAACGCGAACTTCGCCGCCGAGATGCGCCGCTACACCGCGCAGCGCCGCCGCGCCCACATCAACAGCGACAACAGCGCGAAGACGTAGCGCCGCCCAAGGCGGCGAAAACCCCAAGCGCCAAACGCCAAGCTCCAAAGGATATCGAGGAGCCATTGGCGAACCTGCCGCTTCGTCGGGTTGCTTTTGGATTTTGGAGTTTCACTGGAGATTGGAGCTTGGTTCTTGGAGTTTGGCTCCAACCCACATCATAGCCCAATCCGTCCATCGTTGCGAACTTGCCTTGTCGGACAGTCTGACAATGTTGGCCGGCTACTTTTACCCATCATGAAGCTCCACCCCCTTCTCGCCGCGCTTACGCTCGGCTCGCTCCTCCTCACCCGCGTCGTCGCGCAAGTCGCCTCCCCGATCGCCACCGAGATGAATGTCATCGTCGGCCAGGTCCGCGAGAAAATGAAAGCCGGTCAACCCACCGCCAAGTCCCTTGCGCCCGAGCTCGCCGCCTTCGACGCCTTGCTGGCGAAATACCCCGAGAAGAACGACGAGACCGCCCAGGTTGCCATGATGAAGGCCACCCTCTATCTTCAGGTGCTGGACGACGAAGAGACCGCCAAGAAACTCCTTACCGCGCTCAAGACCGATTTCGTCGGCACCAAGCTTGCCCCCCAAGCTGAGCGTATGCTGCAAAGCCTGACCCCGGAGGCGAAGGCGAAGGCCAAGGCCGAGGAAGAAGCCAGCATGGCCAAAGCGGCCGCCTTGATCGGCAGGGCCGCTCCCGAGTTGAACTTCAAGTGGTCGTCCAAAGCGGGTTTGAAAAAACTCTCTGCTCTCAAAGGCCAAGTTGTCGTCCTCGACTACTGGGCCACATGGTGCGGACCCTGCATTGCCTCCTTTCCCAAGGTCCGCGCGGAAGTCGTCCATTTCAAGGGCTCGCCGGTCACGATCCTCGGCGTAACCAGCATCCAAGGCTTCGTAGCCAACATGGGACCCCGCATCGACACCAAGGGCGACGAGCCGAAGGAAATGGCACTCATGCCCGATTTCATGAAGGCCAAGGAAATGACTTGGGACGTCGTCTTCAGCGAAGAACAGGTCTTCAATCCCGACTATGTGGTCAAAGGCATCCCCCATGTCACCATCATCGCGCCTGACGGCACGGTGCGGCATAACGGTCTCAATCCCCACGACCCCGAGGCTGACATCGGCGGCAAAATTGAGGCGATACTCAGGGAGTTCAAACTCCCCGTGCCGGCGAAGGGATGAGGAGATGCAACTGGTGGTTTGTGACGTGTTGAGGCAGACGAGCACCTAACCAGCTCTCAACATTTCCCCGCCCACCACTCCTTCGCTTCCGCCATCCCCTCCATGTAACTGCGCACGGGCGCGTAGCCGAGCTCAGACCGCGTGCGATGATCGGGACAGTGTCCGACGAACGCGTCCTCGGGCTTCACTTTCTCAGCGGGGATCACCGGCGCCGGTAGTGAATCGGGAAACCATGAACTCATCTCTTCGATGAAATCGCGCCACGTCACCTCTTCGTCGACAATGTTGTAAGCGTGGCCGATCGACGCCGGCCGGTCGAGCGCGAGCGCGACGGCGTGCACGACGTTCGCGACATGAGTCATCGGCATGAGGTCGGAGCCGTCGCCACTTAGGGGCACTTGACCGAGACGGACCTTCGCCGGAATCTTCACGACCCACACCGAAGTCGGATGGATGCCAAGCACGGCACCGAGCCGGAAAATTGTCGCGGGCAGGCCGCGTTGCATTTCCACCTGCAGCACGCGCTCGGCCTCGGCCTTGGCGATGCCGTAGTGCGGCGACGCCGCGGGTGAATGCGCATATTTTTTCCCGACTTCGCGCATCGGCGAACCTTCGTCGTAAGCGCTGTGCCCGCTCTGGAAATTGTAGACCGACACCGTGGAGATATGGATGAACCGCGTGCAACCCGCCGCGCGCGCCGCCGCCGCCAGCACCGCAGTGCCGGTGGCGTTGATGTGCAGCGCCTCCTCCATGTCCTTGCCCACGGTGGCTGCAGCATGGAAAACCAGCGCCGCCCCCGCGCACGCGCGCTCCGCCGTGGCCGGGTCGGTAAAGTCGCCCTCGATCTGCGTGATGTTGGGAGAATCGAGCCCCGGGTGTTCGCCGACCTTCCGCACGATGGCACGAACCCGCGCGCCCTGCGCGGCGAGCCACGCCGCTAAATGACTGCCGACAAACCCGCTGCCCCCGGTGACGAGCACCGGCACGTTCATTAAATTCATCCCCCGAAACTTCCCTCGGACCTGAGCGAGGGCAAGCTCCCACCGACAAAGACCCTAGGATTCTGGGCGACACGACCTTGGCTGTCGACAAAGTCACCCGGTGGCTGGTGGTCCGCCAAATCTGGCCGACCGGATTATCTCTTCCAGGTGCGTTGCAATTAACAGGGAACGCCGGTTGAAAATATAAATGAACATGTGTAAACAAATACGCCCATCGCTGGCGCTCTTAGTGATTATGAAATCACTCCCCAACCTCCTCCCCACCCTATTCGTTCTCTTCGCGCTGACTGTGGCCGCCCGTGCCGCCGATGCCGACCCGTCCGGCAAATGGACTTGGTCCGGCATCACCGGCCAAGGCAGTCCCACCACCATCACCGCCCAGCTCACGCTCAAGGACGGTGCGCTTTCCGGCACGGCCGACCACGGCGACGCCAAGATCGCGCTGACCACCCTCTCGTTCAAGGACGGGGTCGTGGCGTTCTCGGTCTCCCGCGAGATCCACGGCGGCATGATTTTCGAGGAAAAATACTCCGGCAAACTCGACAGTGACTCCATCACGGGCACGGTCACTCGCCCGACGCCCCCTGCCGGCGAAATCGCGGCGGCGCCGTGGAAGGCGGTCCGTGCTCATTGAGTTCCTCGGGTGGTAACCCCCACCTTGCGCGGCCGACCCCGGTTACGACCGGGGTCGGCCTAATAGCATCGCCGGCCCACAGAATCATCTTTAACACCCCGCCCCGCCATGGAAATTATCAAATCCGCCCTGCGTCAGTTGCGAGCCCATCCGACGTTCAGTCTCGTTGTCATTCTGCTCCTCGCGCTCGGTATCGGCGCCAACACCGCCATCTTCACTGTCGTTAATGCCGTGCTGCTGCGTCCGCTGCCGTTCCCCGAACCGGGCCAACTCTTTATGGCCCGCAAAGTCGCCGCCGACTCCACCGTCAGCATCCCGGGCGGCGGCGACCAGCTTCCCGGCAACGAATTTCTCGCTATGATCGAGGGGCAACCGAAGCAGAGTCGGAACCTCGCAGCTTACCGCAAGGAAACGCTCACTCTCCAAAGCCGGGACGGGGCCGCCCAAGTGCCGACTGGAGCGGTGACGGCGAACTTCTTTGCCCTGCTCGGAGTCTCGCCGTGGCGCGGTCGTTACTTCACCGAGGCTGACACGCGTTGGGAAGCACCGATGACAACTGTCCTCAGCTACGGCACGTGGCAAGCGCGCTACGGTGCCAGCGAGATCATCCTCGGAAAAATCGTGAAGATCGACGACGTGCCCCACACCGTCATCGGCATCGCCCCGGCCGGCTTCGAGTTCACCGACCCCGTGCAATACTGGCGCGCACTCCAACTGAAGCCCGCCGGCGGCGGCGAGATGCGCCTGCAAATCGTCCGGGTCTTCGGCCGCGTGGCGTCCGGAGCGTCGAGCGAATCCGCCCGCGCCGAGCTGCAGGAATTTTCCCAGCGTTACTGGACCACCACCCAACAGGCGATGGCCACGCAGATGGCAGCCTTCGACATGCGCCCGCCCGCCGGTCAGGGAGGAAATGTTTTTTCCACCGCCAGCATCCAACTGATGCCGCTGCAGGAAAAACTCGTCAGCCAGTCGCGCGCTACACTGTGGCTGCTCCTCGCCGCCGTCGGCCTCGTGCTTCTCATCGCGTGCGTCAACATCGCGAATCTCCAACTCGCCCGCGCCGCCGGTCGCCGCCGCGACACCGCCGTGCGCGCCGCACTCGGCGCTTCACCCCGCCGCCTCGCCGTGGAATTCCTGATGGAAAATCTGCTGCTCGCTCTCGGCGGCGGAGTGTGCGGCATCGTGCTTGCCTGGTGGGGCACCGCGGCGCTCCAAGTTTGGCTCGCCGATTACCTGCCCCGACTGAATACCATCGGCGTCGATCTCCCCGTGCTGGGCTTCGCCCTCGCCACCACCCTCATGGCCGGCATCGGCTTCGGCCTTGCTCCCGCGATCCAGACGCTCCGCGTCGATCTGCTCGGTGTGCTCAAAGACGGCGGCCACCAGAATTCCTCCGCCAGCCACCGCTGGCTCCAAATCCTCGTCGCGATCGAAGTCGCCCTCGCCCTCGTGCTGGCCGTCAACACCGGTCTGCTCCTCAAGAGCATCTACAAACTCTACTCCACCGACCTCGGCTATCGCACGAGCGACGTCATGTCGGTCAACGTCGCATTGCCCGCGGCGCGGTTCCGGACGCCGGTCGACCAACGCACCTTCGCGGATCGCTGGCTCGCGGCTCTGCAAACTCTGCCCGGTGTCAAGTCCGTCGCCCTGTCCGATGTGCCGCCGCTCGGCACGCCGCCGCAAATGATCCTCGGGCCGCAACCGGGCGGCGCCGCCAACAACAACGCCTCGGTCAACGCCGGCCCGCGCACGCAGGCGCTGATGAGCATCACGCCCGGATATTTCCAGACGAGCGGCATTGCGCTCCGCGAAGGCCGTTTTTTCTCGGACCAAGACGGCGCCGACAAAGAGGCGGTCGCGATCGTCAACGAGAGTTATGTGAAATCCTATTTTCCCGACGGCGTGAAGCTCGGCAGCTCGACCGTCACACAGCCGCCGCCGCCGCCGGCCCCGCCCGGCGCTGCGCCTCGCCCACCGACGATGGGCAATCCCACCGCGATGATCGTCGGCGTCGTCGCCGATGTGCGCAACGGCGGCTTCGAAAGCGAAACGCGACCGATCTCCTATTTCCCCCTCGCGCAGCAACCGCGCGCCCGCCTCTCGGCGGTGATTCATTTCGAAGGCGACCGCGGCCTGCTCACGCGCGCCATCGGCACCGCCATTCAGAAACTCGACCCCGACCTCGCCCTCGACGCCCCGCGCACAGTCGAGCAGTTGCTCTCGCGCCAGACCGCGCCGCGCCGCATCACCCTGATGCTCACCAGCGCCTTTGCCGCCGTCGCCGTGCTCCTCGCGGCCATCGGCATCTTCGGCGTTATGAGCTACACTGTCACCCAGCGCACCCACGAAATCGGCGTGCGCATGGCGCTCGGCGCCGACTCCGCCACGATCCTGAAATGGATCATGAGTTACGGCAGTGTCGCGATGGCTGCGGGACTGATCGGCGGGCTGACCCTGACACTCGCGTCTGGTCGCCTGTTGAAAGTGTTCCTCGTTGGCATCACCTCGCTCGATCCGTGGGTCATCGCCGCCGGATTCTTCGGTCTCGCGCTCATCGGGATGCTCGCCTGCCTGTTGCCCGCCTTGCGCGCTACCCGTGTGAATCCTGTCGTCGCCCTGCGCAACGAATAACCGCGGAGACGCAAAGGTGGCCGCAAACCCAGGCGAAGCTTAGGCCTTGTCGTCCTTCGGGTGCTTCATTTTCGGCGGAGTGCCGTCTTTCTTCGCCTTGATGATGACGATAATGAGGACGGCGACACTGACGAGGATGCCGAGCACGGAAACAAAAAGTAGCAGACGCATGATGGGTTTCTCCGGTTAGAGTGGAAATTATTTGGTGACAGGCGGTGTCGCGGGCACGGCTTGGCGGAGGATGGTCCCGGCGAGGGCATCCATCGTTCCGTTGCCGTTCGCACCGGACACCATCACCTGCGGAGTGATCTGGACTTTACCCTCGACGACGAGCTTGAGAAGTTCGAGCTGCGCAACCTGATCGCGACCGAGCGTCTCGACGAGCAGCTTGTAAGCCTTGGCGCGGGCGACCTGCGACTTGGCATTCTCGCCTTCGACGCGAACCTTGTATTCGGCAGCGGCGAGCTGCCGCTGTTGCTCGGCCTCTTCCTGGGCACGGACAAACTTGGCGCGGGATTCTTCCGCCTGTTTCTGCTGATCGTAGAGCTTCTGCTGGTTCACGGCGACCTCGCGGTCGGTTTGCGTCGCGAGCAATTGCTGGCCGGCCGGGCTGGCGTCGAGGTGAATGTTGCCTACGTAGACGCCGTCGCAGGTGACCCGGTAGCGCGCGAGCTCAGTAGTGATGCGCTGCGTAGCGAGCGCTTCGATCTCGCTGCGACGGTTGACGAACTCAAGGGCGTTCATCGTCTCGGCGACGTTGCGGAAGATGGCGCGGACGGCCGGCAAGATGACGCGGGCCTCGAGCACTTCGAGTTTCTCGTCCTCTTGCTCGTCCTGCACGACGGCATCGGGATTGCCGAGCAGGGCGACGAGATAGGGAGCGTTCTTGGCCTCGACGGCACATGCGACCCGCACGTCAACCGGAAAGGAAAAACCGTCTTTCGAGCGGACCGAGACGGCCCAGTCATTGCCACCGGAGGCACCGGCCGACGCGGAGGAATTCTTGGCCGATCGTGCCACGTTGTTAGGTGTCGCAGGCTTCGGGCCATTGCCAGCTTGATAGGTGTAGGTGCGCTGCGTGGTCTTGACGATAATGGGCACGAAGGCATGGGAATTCAGATAGTAGCCGCCGGGGGTGAGCGGCTCGGCCCAGATGCCAATGTGGTCGCGCGGGACGAGTGGCACCCCGTTGACCATGTCGCCTTTCCCGTCAGCGGGCGTCCAGCGCAGGCCGGAGTTGCTTTTGATGACGGCGACCGTGCCGGCTTCGATTTGGAGGGCCGGAATGGCGGTGACCTCGTGCAATGCGGTGTTGTAGCGGTAAGTGCCGGGCGTGAGCACGGTCGTCTGCGGACCGCGTCGGCCGCCCTTGGCGAGAAAAGTCACGGGGTTGAGCATATCCTGCGCACTGGCCCACACGGGCGCAAACATCTCGTTTTCCGGAAGAGGCTTCCCGTCACGCGCCGTTACGAAGCCAACTTGACCGGACGGCACAGAGATCACGCGGTCGATCCGCACCTGGAAGGTGAAAGGATAATAGCCGAAGTGCCAGCCCGGCCCGAGAATCTCCGCCTGTGGTCCCATCTCGCCATCGCGCGCGATGATTTGTCCGGTCGGTAATTGCTTGCCGAAAAACTGCCGGTGCACGATGCCGACTTCGTTCTCGTCGATCACGACGGACGAACCGACGACAAGGCCGAACCCAAACAAAGAAAAAGCGAGCCCGGCAAGAGCGACGCGCCCGGCGGCGGGCAAATCGACGACAAACGAAGCGCCCAGCGCGACAATCGCGAGGACCGTGAAGAAAAGAATCAGAGCCATGGATGGAGTGTATGTTGAAGTTTGGCTGCTGGCCCAGCCACAGACTTTGCAGCCTGCAAAAAAGCACTAGGGGCCGGTGCACAAACAGTCCAGCTCCGACGAAAATCTTCGACTCCCTGCTGCTTGGTTCTCGACCGCCGCTCTCAACTCTCAGCTCCCAACCTCCTCACTCACTTCCGACTCTCGAGTTCTTCCCAACGCGCGAATGCAGCCGAGTGCGCTCGCTCGAGGGTCTCGAGCTGCTTCTTCGCGTCGATGAACTTCGCCGGTTCCGTCTTGTAGAACGACGGATCGGCGAGCTTGCCGGTGAGGATCGCTTGCTCACGTTCGAGCGCTTCGATCTTCGCGGGCAACCCTTCGAGCTCGCGTTGCTCCTTGGCGGAAAGTTTTTTCGCGGCGTCTTTGCGCGGCGCGGTCGACGCATCTGCGGTCTTCGCTGTCGGTTCCGGCGTGCGGCGGGCCGCGGCCATCGCCCTCTTCTGCTTCTCGTGCACCCAGTCGCTGTAGCCGCCGACATAATCGCCGATGCGGCCGTCGCCCTCGAACACGAGCGTGCTCGTCACGACTTCGTCGAGGAACTCGCGGTCGTGGCTCACGAGCAGCAGCGTGCCCTTGAATTCGACGAGCAAATCTTCG
>JANXWT010000284.1 GCA_025351035.1 Opitutia bacterium
CAAAAAACCCGCCCCTGGCAGGGGCGGGTTTTTGACACACACACACACACACACACACACACACCCACTACTGACAAATTGGATCAACCTTTTGCGACCGCGATCGCGGCGGCCGGCACCTGCTGGGCGGTCTTGACTTCACAGCCGGTGAAGGCCGATGTCGCTTGTGAGCGCAGCGAGTAGAGCTCAACTGTGACTACCGGAGTCGACACCTGGTCGCGGAGCTCGCTGAGGCTGGCCTCGATGCTCTTTTCTGCCGGCAGGTAGCGCGGCGACTCGACCAGATAGGTCGGGAGCTTGATGACATCGTCGGATTGCGCTGTGCTCGCACTGGCTTGCGTGGAGATCAGCGCGAGACTAGCGATGGTGAGAAGGAGAAATTTGTTTTTCATTAATTGGTCTTGGTTCATTTCCTTTACACGCAAGGTGCATGCCAAGTTGCAGACTTCCGCGTAAGTGGCGCGATTTCAGGGGAAAGAATTTTTCTGGGTCTTTTTTCTCCGCGCAATCGCAGCTCGCATCGTTACGGAGTTGAAATCACTGGTTCCCGCGAATGGGACGAAACCGGGGTCATGCATGACCATGACCTTTGGCGAGGAGAAAAACATGGCCCAGCTCGCCACTCCCGCTCACAAAAACATATCCACCTCCCGCCATGCTGATCACCCGCGACCTCGTCAAACGCTACGGCCCGCAACTCGCCCTCGACGGCGTCTCGCTCGACATCGGGCGCGGCGAATTTTTCGGCCTGCTCGGCCCCAACGGGGCGGGCAAGTCTACGTTCATGTCACTCGTCGCCGGACTACGCCCGCCCGACGCTGGCAGCCTCACGCTCGACGGCGTGGCCGTCACCACGGCGGATCCGTCGACGCGCACGGCCCTTGGCCTCGTGCCGCAATCCATCGCGCTCTTCGAGGACCTGAGCGCCGAGCAGAACCTCCGCGTCTTCGGCGAACTCTACGGCTTGCGCGGCGCGCTCCTGCGCGAGCGCATCGACGAGGCGTTGGAGGCGGTGCAACTCGCCGACCGGCGCCGCGACCAGGTGAAGAAATTTTCCGGCGGTATGCAGCGTCGGCTCAATCTCGTCGTCTCGCTGCTGCACCGCCCGAAGCTTTTGCTCTGCGACGAGCCCACCGTCGGCATCGACCCGCAGTCGCGCAACGCCATCTTTGATTTTCTCGAGGCACGGAACCGCGAGGGGCTGACGATCATCTATTCGACGCACTACATGGAGGAGGCCACCCGTCTCTGCTCGCGCATCGGCATCATCGACCACGGCCGCATCCACGCGCTGGGCACACTCGAGGAATTGCTCACCCGTTTGCCGTTCGCCGACGAGATCGCGTTTCCCGCGACGCCATTCACGGCAGAATTTGCCGCGCGTCTGGCGGAGCACGGCGAACTCACGACGGCCGACGGCGAACATCTCTTCCGTTCGCGACCGGAATTCAAGACCTCCGCGTTCTACGCGCTTGCCGAGGAATGCCAGTTGCCGGCGCGCCTCTTCGTGACGCGCCGCCCGACCCTCGAAGCTCTCTTTCTCCACCTCACCGGCCGCACTCTCCGCGAATAACCCCACCCCGTCATGCGCGTCATCCTCACCCTCGTCCGCAAGGACATCGCCAATTTTCTCCGCAACCGGCCCGCCGTGGTCATCACGTTTCTCGTGCCCATCGCGCTGATCTACATTTTCGGATTCGTCTTCGGTCTCAACGGCAAGGACAACGGCCCGACTGGCATCCGGCTCGGTGTGGTCAACGAGAGCGCCAGCCCCGCCGCGCAGAAACTCGTCGATGCGCTCAAGGGTGAGAAAACTTTTCGCGTCATCTCCGTCGACTACACCGCCAAACCCGAGCACCCGCTCACGGAGGCGGATGCGCGCCGCCTCATCCATGACCGCGAGTTCAACTTCGCGCTCGTGATTCCGAGCGACTTCATTCCCGACCGCGGTCTCGGTCTGCGCCTGAAAATCCTTTCCGACCCGCGCAACGAAATCGAAACGCAAACCGTCAACGGCCTTTTGCAAAAGACGATTTTCTCCAACGTCCCGCAGCTCCTCGGCCAGTCGCTCCAGGCCAGCGCGAAAAGATTTCTCGGCGACGAGCGCACGAAGAAATTCAACGCCGACCTCGCCGGCGCCGTCACCAGTGCATTCGGCGGCGACGCGGAGGAGACGCGTCAGACCATCGAGTCCGGTGGCATCGGTGCGGTGCTCGGCGGCGACTCCGCGACCGCGAACACCCAGCCCAAGGCCGATTTCTTCTCGCGCCTCGTGAAAATCGAAAACGTGCAGATCGCCGGCAAGGACGTGAAGAGCCCGGCGGCCACGCGCGTCGTGGGCGGCTGGGCGATGATGTTTCTCCTCTTCGCCGTCAGCGCTGGCAGCGCGGCATTTTTCGACGAGAAGAATGCCGGACTCTTCCAGCGCCTGCTCTCCGCTCCCGTGCGCCGCTCGCAACTGCTCTGGAGCCGCTTCGTCTACGGCATCCTCCTCGGCCTCGTGCAACTCACCACGCTCTTCTGCGCCGGGCGCCTGCTGTATGGCATCGATGTGTTCGGCCACTTCGGCAATCTCGTCGTCGTCTGCACCGCGGCGGCGGCGGCGTGCGCGGCGTTCGGCATGTTCATCGCCGCGTTCTCGCCCAACGCACAGGCGGCGAACGGACTCTCGACTTTTCTCGTGCTGACGATGAGCGCGACGGGCGGGGCGTGGTTTCCGATCGGCCTGATGCCGGAGTTCATGCAACGCATCGCGAAGTTCACGCTCGTCTACTGGTCGATGGAGGGATTCTCCCGGGTGCTGTGGGCCGGCAACTCCCTCGTCGAACTTCTGCCGACGGTCGGCATTTTGCTCGCCATTGCGGCCGGCGTGATGGCCGTGGCCATCTGGCGCTTCAACCGCGGCGCGGTGTTCGACTAAGCCTCCGGTGGGACGAACGGCGGCGCGGGCGGAGGCGTCTCTGGAGCGGACGGCGGCGGCTGCCCCGTGGAACTCAAGCGCGCTCCGGGCGGCAGCGGGTTCGCCGCGGACTGCGGCGGGTAGGGAGGAAATTTCTTGGGCAAGTCTTCCGGCTTCTCCTCCATCGCCTCGCGGATCTGGTCCTCGACGCCACTGGCCGCCTTCTTGAATTCGCGGACGGACTTGCCGATGCCGCGCGCGAGGTCGGGCATGCGGTCGGCGCCGAACAGCAGCAGGATGATGAACATGATCAGCAGCATCTCGGGGCCGCCGATGCCTTCGATGAAGGCGAGTGTGCAGACGGGGAAATTCATGGAGAGTGACTAGACTGGGAAAGACGCCGAATGTAACGGCGAAATTTCAGCGAGTAGGGGCGCAGTCTTGCTGCGCCCAAGGATTCTCGACAGTGAGCGAGCGCAGCAAGACTGCGCTCCTACGTTCAGTTCGCGACGGAAGTGAGGCGGGATTTTCAAATGGCTGCTACTTTTCAACTTCATAGCGGCCGGCCATGCCCGCCTTGACGTGTTCGCCGACATGGCAGTGGAAAAGCCAGATGCCGGGATTGTCGGCGCGCATGTCGGCGACCTTCATGCTTGCGGGCAGGAGCTCGATCACATCGGTGCGGCGGTCCTCGTGCAGCACGGTGTTGCCGTGCCAGTGCGGCGTGTGCAGGTCGTGCTCGCCGCCGAGCGCCACGAGATACCAGCGCACGTGCTCGCCGTTTTTCATGCGCATCATCGGCAGATTGCCGAAGACAAAACCGTTGATGCTGTGAAACCGGTTCGTGTTGCCGGCGGGCGCGTAATTCCAGGCAACCTCGTCGGCGGCGATGTAGTAGACGCGCACCTCGCCGGTCCACGGCTCCTTGGGCCCGTCTTCCGCACGGAGCTGCACACTGCCGAGCGCCAGAATGCTCGCAAAGATCAGACGCCTCATCCGAGAAAGATTTCGACGCAGAATTTCTGCGTCTGCCCGGCACCGACCATGTGCAGGCCGGTCTTGTGCTCGGCGCTGTTCGGCGGCCCCATCCACGGTTCGATGCAGTAGAACGGGGACTGCTCGTCCTTGGTCCATGTGACGACGACGGCGTCCTTCGCCGTGGTGTTGCTGAATGCGGTGTTGAAGCGCAAGCGCTGGCCGCTGTCGCGCTCCGTGACGGCGAACGAATGCCCGCGCAGGCCGGCTTGGATCGTGTCGATCAACTGCGGATTATCGAGCGTCTCGCGATTGGTGAGTCGCGGGCCAACGACGAGGCTGCCATTCTCACTGTGGCGCAGTGTTTGCGTCGAGGGAATCTCCAGCAGGTAGTCGCGTCGGGTGAGTCCACGCGTCCACGGCAGTGTGAAATAGAAATGATGCCCGGCCGACCACGGGATTGGGGTCGCCCCGTGATTGGTCAGTTGGAGTTCGACGTAGAGGCCCCTCGGCTCAAAGCGGTAGCTGACGATAAATTCGTAGTCGAACGGGTAGCTGGCGATTGCCTCGGTGCTGGGCACCAGCAGCGCGGAGAAGCCACCCTCGTCAAGCCGCGTGATTCGGAAAGCGCCATCGCGGGCGAAGCCGTGTCTTGGCATCGGCCGGCGCACGCCGTCGTCGGCCCGCCAGAAGTTGATGTCGCCGCGGTCGTAGGTGCGCGCGGCGAACGGAAACAGAATCGGATTGCCACCGCGGATCTGGTGAAAGTCGTCGAGCGAATTGACCTCGGGCCAGTAGACGATGTCGCACACGGAGCCGTCGCCGAGAGTGACGTTCCAGTTCATGAGGCGGGCGCCCTTTTCGGGCAGGACCAGGAAGCTCGACGAGCCGACCTGCCATTTGAAAATCGTCTGCCCGAGGTAAGGGATGCGCTCCATGCCCGACACCTATGCGCGATTGCCGCCGCCAATCAAAGCCAAAGTCGGCGTCCGGCCGCTGGATTCTGGAAAGGCGTGCCGCATTTGTAGATTTGCCGCGCTTGCGCACTTGGCGGGCGCCAGTATTGTGTGGGCAACATGAGGAAATTTGCCACCGTCGTTCTCGCCTTGTTGGGCGGTGCTATGGTCTTGTGTGCCGCGGCCCCCGCGGCCACGTCTGCGGCCGCCCCGGTGGCGTTGCCGGCGGGTCGGCCTGCGGCCACGGGAAAGAAGACGGTCGTCTATGTGATTCCCGTGCGCGACCAGATCGCCAAGCCAATTTTCTACATTCTGCGCCGCGGCCTCAAGGAAGCTATCGAACAGAAGGCCGATGTCGTGGTGCTCGACATGAAGACGCCCGGCGGCGCGCTAGACGTAACTTTCGATATCATGGAGGCGCTCGCCAAATTTCCCGGCGCCACCATCACTTACGTCAACAACGAGGCGTTGTCTGCGGGCGCTTTCATCTCGGCGGTGACCGACGAAATTTATTTTACACCCGACGGCGTTATCGGCGCCGCCGCCCCGGTGTCAGCCGAGGGCAAGGACATCGACACTACGATGAAGCTGAAAATCACGAGCTATCTCAAGGCCCGGGTCCGGGCGATCTCCGAGGGCAAGGGCTACCGCGGGCAGGTCATCTCGGCGATGATCGATGCCGACATCGAATTCAAGATCGGCGACATCGTCATCAAACCCAAGGGCGAGTTGCTTTCGCTGACGGCCACCGAAGCGGGCAAGACTTACGGCGACCCGGCGAGTCCGTTGCTCGCGGCCGGTGTCGCGAAAGACATCGACGCGCTGCTCGCCAATAAATTTGGAGCGGACAACTACGAGATACGGCAATTTCAGGTGACGTGGTCGGAAACACTCGCCCAATACCTGACGCGGTTCTCGCCGATCCTGATGGGCCTCGGCCTGCTCGCGCTTTTCATCGAGTTCAAGACCCCGGGCTTCGGTTTTTTTGGCATCTCCGGCATCGTGCTGCTCGCGGTGGTGTTCTTCGGCCACTACGTCGCCGGGCTGTCGGGACATGAGCCGGCGATTCTCTTCGCCGTCGGCTTGCTGCTGCTCGGCGTCGAGCTGGTGTTTTTCCCGGGCATCGTGGCACCCGCGCTCATCGGCGTGGCGTGCATGATGATCTCGCTGCTCTGGGCCATGGCCGACATCTGGCCGAACCAGCCGCTCAGTTTCAGCGGCGACCTCTTTGTCGCGCCGGCCATGAACCTCGGGCTCGCGCTCATGATTGCCGTGGGCCTCGCGATTGCTCTGATGCGTTTCCTGCCCAAGGCGTGGTTTTGGGACCGCCTCGTGTTGGCGGCGGCCAGTGATGCCAACTCCCAAATGGCGGCGCACTCCACGCAAAAAGCCCGCCAAGACCTGATCGGCGAGGAAGGCGTCGCGGTGACCGACATGTTTCCGAGCGGTGAAGTGGAGATCGAGGGCCGTCGCTACCAGGCGCGCCTTGATCTGGGCCACATTACGGCTGGCACCGCCATCATCGTGAAGAGCGGCTCTGATTTCAGCCTGATCGTCGAAAGGAAACTCCCATGACCGGCATCCTCCTCCTCTTCGCGCTCGGCATTTTACTGCTGTTCTTTGAGGCCTTCGTGCCGGGAGCGGTGCTCGGCATTTTAGGCGGGATCTTCCTGCTCATCGGGTGCGGGCTGGCCTTCGCCGACTACGGCGTCACGGGCGGGGCTCTGGCGGTGGCTGTCGCAGCGGCGCTGGCGGGTCTGATGTTTTACTTCGAGTTCTTCGTGCTGCCCAAGACTCGGCTCGGCAAAAAAATGTTTCTCGAGACATCCCTCTCGGGTGTCAGCCACGCGCCCGTGGCCCAAAGCAGTGATGTCGTTGGCCATGTCGGCGAAGCATTGACGACACTGGCGCCCTCGGGCTTTGTGCTGATTGCCGGCAAGCGGTATGAGGCCGCGTCCCAGAGCGGCCTCATCGAACAGGGCGCGGCGGTGAAAGTCACCGGGCTCAACAATTTTCAACTCATCGTATCCAAATCATGAACCTTCCCATCGTCCTCATCGTCATCCTTGGTGTCGCCGCGCTCATTGTCGCCGGCATCATTCTTTCCTTTTTCAGCGTGTGGCTGCGTGCCCGGCTGGCGGGAGCATCGGTCACCATGCTTAACCTTGTCGCGATGCGACTGCGGCAGGTGCCTTATGCGCTCATCGTCGACGTGCGCATCCGCGCCACCAAGGCCGGCATCCAGATCACGGCCGACGAGGTTGAGGCGCAATTTTTGGCCGGCGGCAATGTGCTCGCCTGCGTCCATGCCTTGATCGCCGCCAAGAAGGCCGGCATCGAACTCGATTGGGCCCGCACCACCGCCATCGACCTCGCGACGAAGGGCTCGGGCAAATCCGTGGAAGAGGCCGTGCGCACCTCGGTAGATCCGCGCGTCATCGACTGCCCCAATCCCGAGAGCGGCCGCACCACCATTGACGGCGTGGCGAAGGACGGCATCCAGGTGAAAGTCAAAGCGCGCGTCACGGTGCGCACGCATCTCGACCGTTTCGTCGGCGGCGCGAAAGAGGAGACCATCATTGCTCGGGTGGGCGAAGGCATCGTGACGACCATCGGTTCTTCCGAGAGCTACAAGACGGTGCTCGAGTCGCCCGACAGCATTTCCAAGACCGTGCTCAAGCGCGGTCTCGACGTGGGCACAGCTTACGAGATTCTTTCCATCGACATTGCTGACGTGGATGTCGGCGAGAATGTCGGCGCCAAGTTGCAGGAAGCGCAGGCCGAGGCGAACAAGTCGATCGCGCAGGCGCAGGCGGAAATCCGCCGGGCGGCGGCCGTCGCTCTCGAGCAGGAAATGAAGGCCCGTGTGCAGGAGATGCAGGCGAAGGTCGTCGAGGCGCAGGCGCAGGTGCCGCTGGCCTTGGCCGAGGCTTTCCGCTCCGGCCGGCTCGGCGTGATGGATTACTACAAGATGGAAAACATCCAGTCTGACACCGCCATGCGCAGCTCGATCGCTCATCCGGAAGGAAAGAAGTGATCCGTCGTTCGCGCTGAACCGCTCATGGACTGGATTCTTGATCACCTTTGGGTTCTGCTCGCCGCGGCGGCGGCGATCGCGCAGATGCTTGCGAAGAAAAAGGGGCAGGCGGGCGCCGACGACGAGGCGCCGCCGCGCGAGGAAACTTTCGAAGACCCCATGCTCGCCGAGCGGACGCGCAAAATTCGGGAGGACATCCAGCGCAAGATCGAGGAGCGCCGCGACGGCGGCGCGCTGATGCGGCCCGAGCCGCCGCCGGAGATGGCGTCCGAGTCAGTGCGCGAGTTGCCACCCGTCGTGCAGGAAGTGTTTGCGACGCCGCGCCAGCAGCGAGAAACGGCTGACCGCGTTGAAATCGAGCGCCAGGCGGAAATTCTCGAGCGGCAGACGGTGCTCGCGGAACAGTTGAGCCAAGCCCAGGCGCTGAAGGCGGGCATGCAAAGGCGCACGGAATTTGAGACCAGCATTTCGGAAAGTGACGCGACCAACGACCGTTCACGCGGAGCGCTCGTGGTCGAGTTGCGCGATCCGGCGGCGCTGCGCCGCGCGTTTGTTTTGCGCGAGATTCTCGGACCGCCGGTGGCGCTGAAGCGGTAGGCCTGATTTACTGGAGGAGCGGCTTTTTGCCGCGATCAATGTTCGTATCGCGGCGTAAAGCCGTTCTACCAGTCGAAACAAACGCTGCCGTCGCTCAGTCGAGGCGGAACTGACCGTAGTTGCCGCTGGCGAACTGCGGAATCTCGGTGGCCCGGCCGTTGACTTCCATGCGCAGCTTGGTGCGGTCTTCGACCGTGAGGAGCAGGCTGCCGGTCTTGCGGAAAGTTTTCGATTCCCCGCGCATGAGGGTGGCGGAGTTGAGCAGCACCGCGCCGCTGGTTTCGTCGACGATCTTCACGCGGGTCGTGTCGGTGGCGATGAGGGTGAGGATTTGCGCAGTGTCCGCGGGCGCGGCCGCGGCGGTCTTGGCAGGCGCGGCGGGCTGGTCGCTGCGCGAGGTCAGTGCGCTGATCAAAAATGTGATTATGACGAGGACGACGACCACGCCACCACCGAGCAGTCCGTATTTCAACAGTCCGGCCTGATTCGTCCCGCCGCCGGCGGTCGAACTTTCACCGGCCTCGCCGAAATCGACGCGGCCGTAAACTTCGCGGGTCTCCGGCCGGGCAGGGCGGCCTTCGCTGGCGATGGCCGCGTCGTAATCTTGCAGAAAGCGGGCGGCATCGAGGTCGAGACAGCGAGCATAGGCGCGGACGAAGCCGCGGATGTAGAGCGGCGGCAGGGAGAGGTCGAACGAGTTGGCCTCGAATTTCTGGAGGTAATCGCCGCGGATCTTGGTGTGTTCCGCGGCCTCGCGGATCGAGAGTCCCTTGCGCTTGCGCGCCTCTTCCAGTTTTTCGCCGATGGTCTGCATGGTGGCTCTGTTAACCGGGTTTGGCTGTGCTTTGAAAGTCTAAACGCGAACGAGGAGAGTGCCGCGCCAATCTAGATGGCCGGGTTGGCGAGGTAGGGGCGCAGCAAGACTGCGCCCC
>JANXWT010000291.1 GCA_025351035.1 Opitutia bacterium
CAATCAATACTTTCCAACCTTGGAGTGTGTGGTGGCCGCCGTCCGACCGCGCCTCCGCGAATGGTCGCGCCCGAACTCCACCCTTCAGCGTCTTTGTGGCATCGCCTAACATCGGCATCTAGTTATGACGTTGTGTTTAATCGCAGCAATTTCAAGCATTCTCGATTACCAATTGAAGATCATTGAGCGAAACGGCGGAGTGGTTGAACAATTTGTGGGCGATTGCATCATCGCCTATTGGTTGCCAGCTAAAGTAGAACAACTCGTGGGCACGGTCCGCGAGGTTGCCACTGAGATCGCTCGGGAAAAGGTGAACGTGCAGGATCTGGAATTCGGGCTCCGCCTTGGTTTTTCTGTCGCCGACATGGCTGGCGCGTATTTTGGCCGCGCTCCTAACCAGAGATTCCAAGTTATCGGGAAAGCACGGGATCGGGCTGACCGTCTCTCCCGTTTTTCACCGCCGGGTAACTGGCTCATCACTGACGCGGACACCCTTGCACTCATGCCTGAAGCTGTGCGCGCTGAATTCGTGCAGGTAAATCAGGCCAGGTTTTCGCTTCGCCTTCCTTAAACTGCTTCCGCTCTTCCGCGTTTCCGCGATCTTCTGAGTCCGTCTCTGCTTCTCTACTTCGTGCGCAGCATCCGCCGCGCGCGCTTCGCCCGCTTGAAGACTCCTCTCGGCTCGGGCCACGTTTCGCGGCGGCCGTAACGCAGCCGCTGCAACTCCGCGACGACTCCTCCGTGCTCGCCACTCGCTGACTCCGGCTTGGAGTTTGGAGCTTGGTGCTTGGTGCTTCGCACCTCGCGCAAACGCACGAGGTGCGCCCCCGCTTCCCTCCGCACCGGATCGATCTTCTCCGGCGCACGCCACATCTGCCATTGCCGCCAGCCGCGGTGCGCTCCGACGACGAACGCCCACAGCAGCGCAATGCCCGCCGTCAGTGCGCCGACTGCCCGGCCGAGCCGCGCCTTGTCCCATGGCGCCGTGAGCCACGTCTTCAGTCGCTTGCCAAATTCCGCAAACACCGCGCGCAGCCGCGTGCCGGAGTCGGTCGTGAACGTCTTTACCTGGTCCAGCATCTCGATCTGCTGCCGCGAATCGAAGTTGACGATCCGCCGATACCAGATGACACGCAGTGAATCGAAGCGCGCCGACCAACTGCTGTCCTGAATCTGTTGCAGCGCCTGCGCCGCGTCGGCACCGGTGCGCGCGGCGTTGCCGGGCGTGGGATCCGTGCGCAGCCACGCGCCCGTGCCGTCGTAGATCTCCACCCATGCGTGGGCATCGGAGTTTTTCACCATGTAGTAATTCTCGAAGGCGTTCCGCGTGCCGCCGTGGAAACCCGCGATCACCCGCGCCGGGTGCCCCGCCGCGCGCGCCAGCACCGTGAGGCCCGCCGCGAAATACTCGCAGAACCCCGGCTCATTCGAGTCGAGCCAGCGCACGATGTCGTCGGCCTCGCCCGCTGGCAGCCGCGCCGAGAGCGCGTAGGCGTGCTTCGATTGCAGCCACGCCGTCGCGCGCGACGCGAAATCCGCCGCCGCCAGTTTCTCGCCACGCGTGATCTCCGCGAGGATGCGGTCAATGGCCGTCCGGTTCACCGCGCCTTGCGTGCCGCGCAGGCTGATCCGCGGATTGTAGATGCGTTCGTCCCGTCCCGCCACCGGCGAAGTCGTGCTTTTCTCCAGCATCCGGGCGGTCAGGGCGTCCGGCAGCGTCGTGCCGAGTTCCACGCCGTCGAGTTGATAGGCGGTCATCGTCATCGGTTCGACACGCAGCGCCGCGAGCCGCAGCGTGCCGCTCGTCTGCACGGGTTGAATCTCGCGCAACCGCAGCGTGCCATAGCTGCCGGGCAGCGGCAGGAAGCGGCTGACGCCCGGCTCGACGTAGATCGTCCACACGCCGCCAACGGCGTTGGGGCGGCGGTTGCCCGCGCGTCCGCGCAGCAGCTGCACCGTGCGCTGCGTGCGGAGCATTTCATTTTTCAGGCCGGTCGAAATCTTGAAACCCTGCGGTGAATACTCGTCGAGCACCACCAGCCGCCAGTAAGGCGCCTCGGGCAGCGGCGTGGCGTCGGTCAGGTCGGCGCGGAGGGCCACGCTCTCGTCCTTGATCAGTTCGCTTACATCGCCGAACTTCAGCGTCTCGGTGAAACCGGTGCGGCTCTTGCGCGTGATGTATTTGTCGAGGAAGAAACCGGAGGCGATTTCAAAGCGCGGGATGACAAGGAAGAGCAGCGCCGACACGCCCACGACGCCGATGAAGAGCGCGCTGGCGAAACCGAGCAGGCGCCAGTCGGCCACGAGCCGCAGCCGCGAGAGCACTTTTGCCCAGCCGAGCCGCGCCCACGCCGGTGCTTCGCCGGCCGTCGGCAGTGCCGCCACACCGCTCGGCTCCGAGGCGTCGATCAGCGTGATGACAAACAGGAACCCGAGCGCGCACGCCGTGAACAGCAGCAACAGGAATGCGAAACCCAGCGAGACCGTGAGCACGCCCGCGACGACGACGAGGAACAGCCCGAGCACGATAAGTTGGAGATCCTCACGCTTCCCGCGGTAGGCCGTCGCGCGGTAGAGCACGAGCAGGATGGCGAGGCGGATGAGCACCGGCAGCGTCTCGGGGTTGAAATAGAAATCCGCCGCCGCCGCGATGATGATAGCCGGCACCGCGAGCTTCCACACGAACGCCGGCACGCGCGACGGGAGTTGCGGCCAGAGGAGCGCGGCGAGAATCGTCGCGCCCGCCACGCCGACGAGCGTCAGTGCCTCGACATCGAGGAAGAACACCGTCCACAGCGAGACGAGCGCGAGCGCGCCGCCGAGCAGCCACTTCAGCCGCCGCATCTCGTCGAGACTAAGCTGAGGCCGTTTTGTTGCCGTCGACATAGGCTGCGACTCCCCGCGTCCCGTCGGGCGCGAAGGTGAGGAGGTTTTGGTTGGTGAGTGTGGACTGATTTTGCTGCGGCAACGGGGCCGCTTGACCCGCACCCGGCTCGAGCACCGCCAATTGGTCGAGGAACGCCTCGATGTCGCGCATGCGGCGTGTCTCGTTGAGCGGGCCACCGTTGACAATGATGCCGCGCAACCGGCCGGCGGCGAAATAATCTTCCGCGAGCGTCGCCGCGAAACTGCAGAGCAGCTCAAACTGCTCCGGACGCGGCCAGATATCGGCGGAGGTGTCGAGCCGCAGCACGAAACCGTCGTGGCTCTCGGCCGCGAATTGTCGCACCATCAACTGGCCGAGTCGGGCACTCGCTTTCCAGTGGATGAGCCGATGCGAGTCGCCCTGCCCGTATTTGCGCAGCGCGAGGAGGTCGTCGCCAGTGCCCGCCCGTCCCGTGCGCTGGCCCGACGAACCCGCCCGCGCCGCCGCGCCGCCGGTCGACTGGTATTCCACCTGCGCCGGCCAGACCAGCACCGCATGCCGCAATCCGGTGCCGATGTGTTTTTTCAGAAATCCAAAGGGAAACTGCGAGCCAACGGCACCGAGTTCCACGACCGCCACACCGCGCTTGGCCGGGCGCACGATCCAGTCGAGCGACGCCTCACCGCCCGCCTCGAGGCGCTGGTGCATGAACAGTTGTCCGCGCGTCATCTCCTTCTCCGCCGCCGCGAGGATGTCGCGCACCTTCATCTTCTTTTCG
>JANXWT010000350.1 GCA_025351035.1 Opitutia bacterium
GCACAACGCATAAATCGCCGGAAGAAATCGGCGCAGAGAAAGCGATCACGGAAACGCGAAGGAGCGGAAGCACGGAGGAAAAGCACCACAGGCATTTGCGGCCAGGGATTTTCTGATTATTGAGGACCATTGCATGAAGCCTTTGCTCAGTGCCCAGGAACTTGCCCGCCGGAACAACGAATCCGTGGCGGTGCACGCCGCCTACGAGAGACGCCGCAAGCTGCGCCGGCTGCTCGGCAAGAAATCAAAACGCTCCGCCAAGGAACTCGACGACCTCGACTGGCGCGAAGCCAACCGCGAGGCCCGGCCAGTGCGGGCAGTGGGATTTTTCCTGCCGGAAAATCGCCGTTGAAACACGGAGGACGCGGAGAGCGCGGAGAGCGCGGAGGAGAAACCGGCAGGCAGCTCCGCCGCCGGTAATACGCGTTACTTCAGCGCGGCGATCCAGAGCGGGACGGTGAGCGTGGGGCGGAGTTCACCCCTTCAACCCAAGAATAAGGCCGACAAGTTTCTTACTGGCGTAGTATGCGCGTGTGGTGCTCCCGTGACCTTTGCCTTTGGTGCCCGGTTCAATGTAGTCGCAGAGTGAACGGGAGAGGGCGTCGAATCCTTGCTCACGAGTTGTCCGTTGAATCAGCTCGTAGTCGGACTTCACCAGAGCGAGCAATTCATCGTCGGACACATCAAAGGCGTTTACTTGGATCAGACGTGAACGCGGCTCCTCCTTGTTCACCCACTCTCGACCGCACACGATAGTTTTCCTCAGCTTTGCCCAAAGATGACTTTGCTCGAATGGCGTATCTACGTCGCGCGCTGGATTGATCATGGTGATGGCTACGGTTTCCTTGGGGTTCCATTGATCGTTACGCAGCACGAGCGAGGTGGTCTTTAATTCCCAGCCGAGACCATTGGGCGCTGATTTGCAGTTCGGGTCGATGCTGAGGCATTTCTCCAAAACCAAACCAGCCCAACCCTTGTTCTTTTTCCCGTTCACGAAAACGGGCCGGTCGAACTTCACTGCAAGCTCGCGTAAATCCTGCCCGATGTAGGGGCGGAGAATTTTTAGAGCTTCGAAACGTGTGATCAGCACAACGTCCCCCCCCCCAGATACTTAGGAGAGTTGGGTTTTTGGCGGCAGCGGTCAGACGCTTTTCCGTAAGGGCGACCCACTTTCCGTCGGCATCAAGGCCGACGAATCGGCGCTCTAACTTACAAGCGGCGACGGCCGTTGTGCCGCTGCCCATGAAGGGGTCGAGGACGAGGTCGCCGGGGTTTGTGGATGAGAGGACGATGCGTTCGAGGAGGGCGACGGGTTTTTGGGTCGGGTGTTTGCCGAGGATTTTTTCGTCGGGCTTCGGAGCGGTGAAGGTCCACACGTCCTTCATCTGTTTGTTGCCGTTGGCGCGCTTCATGTCGGCGTAGTTGAAGCGGTGTTTGCTCTTCTCGTTTTTCGCGGCCCAGAGCACGGTCTCGGTCGAGTGCGTGAAGTAGCGGCAGGCGAGGTTGGGCGGCGGGTTGGGTTTCTGCCACGTGACTTGGTTGAGCATCTTCATGCCGAGTTGCTGTATGGCGTAGCCGACGGAGAAGATGACGTGGTGCGTGCCGCTGACCCACAGCGTGCCGTTGGGTTTGAGGAGCGCTTGGCAGCGCTTGAGCCACTCGGTGTTGAACTCGTGGTTGAGTTCGGGGCCGCGGGATTTGTCCCAGTTGCCTTTGTCGACCTTCACCATCTTGCCGGCGTGGCAGGTGATGCCGCCGTTCGAGAGGAAGTAGGGCGGGTCGGCGAAAATCAGGTCGAATACGCCGCCGGGGTGCTTGGCGAGGAGCGTGTCCATGACTTCGAGGCAATCGCCGTGGTAGAGGTAGAGGCCGCGGGCGTCGTCGCGGTAGGCGAGCTTGGACGGCTGGAGGACGTCGGGGCCTTCGCGGACGATGCCGTCACGCGGATTAAAATTTTCCTCGCGCTCGGGGTAGGTGAAGTCGCGGGGAGGCGGGGGCGATTTCTTGGCTTTGCGTGGCTTCGGCGGCACGCGTTGATCGGATCGATCCGGGGCCGGAAAGGATCAAGGCTTTTTAACCACGAAGGACACGAATGAACACGAAGATGGACTATCTTACAGGAGGAAACTGAGACAAGGCAGGAGGGGGGATAGGGTAACCGAGGAATTCTCTGTTCTCTCTGTTGCCTCCTGTGAAAGTGCATAAAAAAGCCGCGACTCGTGTCGCGGCCTTGTGTGGGATGCCCTGCGCTCGCCGTGGACCTGCTGCCGAAAATGCCCGCGCCGCTGGCTGCTGCCAGCCCGGTGTTTGTCCGGGCCGGTGTTTGTCCGGGCCGGGCCGCCCGGCAAATTACGCTTTGGTGGCGGCTTCCTCGGGGATGCGCATGCAGTAGAAACTGCGATACACGAACACGAGCGCCACGGCGAAGAAGAACAGGCCGATGCCGGTCTTCAGATTCTGGTTCGTCATCGTCACGGCGATCTCGACGGCGAGGAGGCCGAAGAGCGTGGTGAACTTGATGACGGGGTTCATCGCGACGGAGGAAGTGTCCTTGAAGGGATCGCCCACGGTGTCGCCGACGACGGTGGCGGCGTGCAGGTCGGTGCCCTTCTGGCGGAGCTCGACCTCGACGATTTTCTTGGCGTTGTCCCACGCGCCGCCGGCGTTGGCCATGAAGATGGCCTGGAAGAGGCCGAAGAACGCGATGCCGATGAGGTAGCCGATAAAGAAGTAGGCGTTGAAGAACGGCAGCGCGAGGGCGAAGCAGAACACGACGATGAAGATGTTCCACATGCCCTTCTGCGCATAGACGGTGCAGATGCGGACGACTTCCTTCGAGTCCTTCTCGGAGGCGGTGGTGGCGTCGAGCTTCATGTGCTCCTTGATGTAGACGACGGCGCTGTAGGCGCCGGTGACAACGGCCTGCATCGAGGCGCCGGTGAACCAGTAGATGACGGAGCCGCCCATGATGAGGCCGAGGATGATCTCGGGCTGCACGATGGAGAGCGCGTCGATGACGGGCTTGAACTGACCGGCGACGCCCGAGGCGACTTGGATCTCATACATTTTCTGCAGGAGCATGATGATGCCGAACACCATGGTCGTCGCGCCGACGACGGCGGTGCCGATGAGCACGGGCTTGGCGGTGGCCTTGAAGGTGTTGCCGGCGCCGTCGCCCTTCTCGAGCTGGTATTTGGCGTTGTGGAAGTCGGGCTTGAAGCCGAAGTCCCGCTCGATCTCGGCGGCGATGCCGGGCTTGGCCTCAATCTGGGAGAGTTCGTAGACGGACTGGGCGTTGTCGGTGACGGGGCCGTAGCTGTCGACCGCGATGGTGACGGGGCCCATGCCGAGGAAGCCGAAGGCTACGAGGCCGAACGCGAAGATGGGGGCGGCGAAGAGGAACTTGGCCGGCATGAGCGCGAGCAGCGCGGGATTCTGGGAGAAGTAATACGACGCGGCCATGAGCAGCATGATGACGAGGCCCATCCAGAACGCGGAGAAGTTGCCCGCGACGAGGCCCGACAGGATGTTAAGCGAGGCGCCGCCGTGCTTGGAGCAGTTGGTGACTTCCTTCACGTGGGTGGAATTCGTGCTGACGAAGACCTTGGTGAACTCCGGGATCAGCGCGCCGGCGACCGTGCCGCAACTGATGATGACGGAGAGCACCCACCACAGGGCGGGGTTCACGCCGGGCTGGTGCGCGAGCAGGAAATAGGAGGCGACGAACGTGATGCCGATGGAAACGGCGGAGGTGATCCAGACGAGGTGCGTGAGCGGGGCCTCGAAATCAAAATCCTTCAGCGCGCCGTATTTGGCCTTCGAGAAAGCCTGATTGATGAAATAGGAGACGAGCGAGGTGACGATCATCAGCGCGCGCATCGTGAAGAGCCAGACGATGAGCATCGCGCAGAGTTCCTGGCTGTCGGTCAGGGCGAGGGCGAGGAACGCGATGAGGGCGACGCCGGTCACGCCGTAGGTCTCGAAGCCGTCGGCGGTCGGCCCGACGGAGTCACCGGCGTTGTCACCGGTGCAGTCGGCGATGACGCCGGGGTTCTTGGGGTCGTCCTCGGGGAGCTTGAAGACGATCTTCATGAGGTCGGAGCCGATGTCGGCGATCTTCGTGAAGATGCCGCCGCAGATGCGGAGGACGGAGGCACCGAGGGACTCGCCGATGGCGAAGCCGATGAAGCAGGGACCGACGAGCTCGCGCGGGAGGAACACCAAAATGCAGATCATGAAGAACAGCTCGACGCAGACGAGGAGCAGGCCGACGCTCATGCCGGAGCGCAGGGGGATGAAGAGCGTGTTGAGCGGGTTGCCCTTGAGGGCGGAGAAGGCCGTGCGGGAATTGGCGACGGTGTTGATGCGGATGCCGAACCACGCGACGCCATAGGAGCCGAGGATGCCGAGCACGGAGGCGAGCAGAATGACGATGACGTTGACGGCGGAATTGTGCGAGAGCACGCCGAAGTAGTAGACCATGCATGCGCCGATGAGCACCCAGAGGATGGCGAGGAACTTGCCCTGCGTGAACAGGTAGGTCTTGCAGGTTTCCCAGATCATGTGGGAGACGTCCGCCATCGAGGAGTGCACCTGCAGGGCCTTGGTCTGCACGTATTGCACGATGCCGAACACCGC
>JANXWT010000363.1 GCA_025351035.1 Opitutia bacterium
GGCGTGTGCTCGGTCACGGAGCAGCTTCTTGAGCGGTGGCGGACATTTTTCTGGTGTGCAATTAGGCCGGCCGATGTCGCGCTGGACCGTGATAATCCGCACCTCCTTTGATGAACCCTCGTCGCGACTTCATCTGGGGTCTCTCTGCTTTTGCCGCGAGCACCGCGCTCCCGCGCTGGCGCGAGACACCTGATCTGATCCTCGTCAACGGCGATTTGCTGACGCAGAACGCGACCAAGCCTCACGCCCAGGCGATTGCCATCTACGGCGACCGCATCATCGCGCTCGGCACCAACGCCGAGATGCGCGCGCTTGCTCGCCCCGGCACGCGCGTTGTCGATCTCGGTCACCGCGTCGTCATCCCCGGTGTGATCGATGCCCACAGCCATCCGGCCTACGCTGGCATCCGGCATCTGCGCGAAGTCGACTGCGACCTGCGGTCAGTCGGTGCGATCCAGAACGCCCTCCGCGCGCGCGCCGCGACCACTAAGCCGGGTGAGTGGGTGATGGGTTTTAAATACGATGACACGAAAACCGCGGAACGCCGTTTTCTCACCCGCGCCGACCTCGACGCGGTCTCCACGGCTCACCCGATTTTCGTGCAGCACCGCGGCGGGCACACCGCTTACGTCAACTCCGCCGCGTTTGTCGCGGCGAAAATCAGCGGGTCCGTCACCGACCCCGTGGGCGGCCGTTTCGAACGCGACTCCGCCGGGACCTTGAGCGGTCGCGTCACCGAAGAAGCCGCGAACATTCTCGCCAAGGTCGCCGCGCAACCTTACTCGCGCGCCGACCAACAGGCCGGGGTCGCGGAGATTTCACGCCGGCTCGCCAAAGTTGGCATCACCTCCGTCACCGACGCCGATGGCTCACCCGACGATTTGCGCGCTTATCAGGATGCCCGCGACGCCGGTGAATTGCTCACGCGCGTCTACTGTCACCTCGACGCGGGCTACCTTGACGCGATGATTGCGGCCGGCGTGCGCACCGGCCTCGGGGACGAATGGGTAAAGGTTGGGGCGGTGAAATGCTTGGCCGACGGTTCGATCTCCGAGCGCACGGCCCGCCTCGCCGAGCCCTACATCGGGCGGCCGCAGGATTTCGGCATCATGGTCAACAGCGCGGAAGTCCTCTGGCCGATTTTTGAAAAGGCGCACCGCGCCGGCTGGCAAATCGGCACGCACGCCAACGGTGACGTCGCGATCGATCTCGTGGCTGGACTTTACGAGCGTCTCCAACGCGAGCTGCCGCGCCGCGATCCGCGCTTCCGCTTCGAGCACTGCACCGTGCTCACGCCGCAGCTGATCAAGCGCATCAAGGCCCTCGGCGCAATCCCGACGCCCTTTTCAAGCTACGTCTATTTTCATGGGGAAAAGATGGCCGAGTATGGGGCCGCGCGGACGGAGCGGATGTTTCCGATGCGCTGGTTCCTCGACGCCGGCATCCCGGCCACGATGGGCAGCGATTATCCGCCGGGCCCGTTTGAGCCGATGATGGCGCTCACTTCGATGCTCACGCGCACCGACCTCCGCGGCACCATCTGGGGCGCGAACCAGTGCATCACGTTCGACGAGGCGCTGCGCGTGCTGACCGTTAATGGCGCCTATGCCTCATTCGAGGAACGGCAGAAGGGTTCGCTCTCCGCGGGCAAGCTTGCCGATCTTGTCGTGCTCGCGAACGACCCGCGCAAGCTGCCGGCGAGCGAGATCGTTAACAGCACGGTGGAACGCACGATGGTTGGCGGCCAGTGGGTCTACGAGTCGTAGGCTTGGGATTCGCGGTCTCGCGAGCACTCAACGAGTGGGCGCGCCTTCATAGTGCCGTCCGGGCAGCAGTCGTTCGCATTTCATAATGACGCTGTGGGGGGCGACAAACGTCCGCTCGCCGATTTCGGCCCCATAGAGCAACACGGCCCGGTTGCCGATCGTTGCTTGGCGTCGCACGTGCACATGGTCGATCTTGAGCACGTGGTCCTCAAAGGTGTGTGCTTGGTAGAGCGCGCTCACCGTGGCCCCGTCTTCGATGTGAATCATATCCGGATCCACCACTTGGGCGAAGCCATCTCCCAGCACGACACGGGCGCCGAGCTGCGTGCCCATCGCGCGAAGATACCACGAGAGGAGCAAAGTGCCCTCGAGATTGGCTAGGAACGGGGCGGCGTATTGCCCCCACGCGACGTAGAGGAAATCCCACCGGCTACACCAGCAGGACCACAGCGCATGCTGCCCCGGCCGAACTCGTCCAAGCAGGGCCCACTTCAGCGCCACAATAAACAGGCAGAGGAAACTCGCGGCACCAAAACTCACTGCGGGGACGAACACCACGAGGGGTATCGGCGTTTCGCCGCGATTCGCCAGCGCCAAGACCTGAAACCATTTGCCGGCGACGAGGGCGGGCACAATCGGCAGGGCGGAGCGCAAGGACTCCCAGAAAACACGATTGGCGTAGCGAATGACCGAGGGGTCATGCGTGAGCCGGCGGTCGAGCGTCACCACCTCGCGCCGCGGCAACTCGAACGGAGGCAGACCGAACCAAGAAGTGCCGGGGCGGATCGTCTTGTCGGCGGCCACGGTGCAAACCCCGAGCAAGATGCCATCGGGCAACCGCTGACCGGCGGGGACCACCACATGATTGCCGAGAAACGTATTTCGACCGAGGCGGGTCTTCGCCAGAGTGACGGTTCCTTGGTGAATCCGCGGGCCGCCCAAGTAGATGCCATCCGCAAAGAACGTATCCGCGCCGATCTCAATCTGCTCCGGGATCACGTCAATGATCGTGCTGATTTCGCAGTTCGCTCCGATTTTCATCCCGGCACTGCGAAGCCAGAGTGGCCAGAATATGGTGCC
>JANXWT010000404.1 GCA_025351035.1 Opitutia bacterium
GCCTCGACCTTCGCGCCATATTTGCGCTTCAGGTCGAGCCACGCGGTCATCTTCGATTCCAGCTCCTCGGCCTTCTCGGCGTCGAAGTTCAGTGACTGGGCGAGCGAGGAAAATTCCGCGTCGAGGTCGGCGAGCTCCACCGACGACGACTGCAAGCGGTCCGCGAGCGGCTTGCTCGCGGTGTCGAGTCCTTCGAGCTGCCGCGCCTCGCGCAACAGCGCCGACAAGCGCCCGAGTAATCCGTCTTCGCCGCTGAGCCCGTTGCTCAGGCCCTGCGCGAGCCCGATGATTTCCTGCGCGCTTTGCTGGCGGGTGAAATCGCGCTCGAGTTCGGCGATGGCTTCGTCGGTCAGTTCGAGTTCGTCGATCTTCGCGAGCTGCGTCTGGAGAAATTCGATCTGGTCGGCGGAGAGTTTCTCCGCACCCATCAACCGCGTGCGCTCCTCGGTGAGTCCGCGCCACGCCCGGTAGCCGGCGCCATATTTTTCGAGCGCGGTTCCGTTCTTCGCAAAGAGATCGAGCAGCTCGCGCTGACAGCCTTCTTTGAGCAAGCGGCGCGGTTCGCCCGGACCGTGAAAGTCGATCCAGTGTTCGCCGAGTTCCTGCAGCGCGGTGAGAGTGGCGAGACCGCCGTTGACGGAAATCTTGGGCGCCTTGTCGCGCGGCAGACTGCGCTTCAGGATGAGCACGCCGTCGTCGCACGGCGGCAGATCGAGCGCGGCCAAGGCGGCGTCAAGCTTGCGGCTGTCGGAGAAAAACAGCGCAGCCTCGACCTCGGTGGCGGCGGCGCCTTGACGGATGATGGTCTTGTCCGCCCGCGCGCCGGCCAGCAGCGAAAGCGCGCCGAGCAGGATGCTTTTGCCCGCGCCCGTCTCGCCGGTCACGGCGGTGAAGCCCTCCTCGAAATCGAGATTCACTTCCTCAAGGAGCGCTAGGTTGCGGATGCGGAGAGACTGCAGCATTGCCCGACACGAATGGAGACGAACCTGCATGGATTCAAGCACCGCGACGACGCCGTGGCGATTTCACTGACAGTATCTCACGCTCTATTCCGGGCGGTCTCGAATTAATCCTTGCGCCGCCGGAGACGAATCGTTCACTCCTCGCCTTCCGTCGGACCCTTAGCTCAGTTGGTTAGAGCGTTTCCTTGACATGGAAAAGGTCGCTGGTTCGAGTCCAGTAGGGTCCACCATGCTTCGCTGGAGCTCAATGCAGGTGGAGCGTGACCTTGAACTCAGCGAGTCAGTCGGATTCGGCTATTTCCGCCGCGAAAGCCGCCTTTGCGCTTTACCTGTCCACCACCGGCCCTCAATAACTCGGGCTCGTGGGCACACCCAAGAAACACGACGCGGATTCCATCCAAGCTGCCATCGAGCGCGTCGCCTTCGCCATTCTCACCCGCCACGCGGCTACGCCCCGCCTACTCCTCCTCGGCATCGCCAACGGCGGCGTCGAGTTGGCCCGGCGCCTCGCCGGCCGCCTCAAGAAATCCGGCGTCCACGCCGGCCTCGGCACCGTCGACATTTCCTTCCATCGCGACGACATCGGCCGCCATCCGATCCCGAAGGAATTCGCCCCGACTCTCATCCCGCACGATGTCAATGGCGCGACCGTCATCCTCGTCGACGACGTGCTTTTCTCCGGACGCACCGTGAAGGCCGCCCTCGACGAGCTCTTCGACCATGGCCGCCCCACCAAAGTTGAGCTGGCGGTCCTCGTCGATCGCAGCGGACGTCGCATGCCCATCGCCGCCGACTATACCGGCTTGATGCTGGCCACGACCGATGAGGGAAAAGTCAGCGTTCACCTCGATTCCACCAATCCCGCCGCCGACGCGATCACCGTCGTCCCCGCCAAGCGCCCTTCCGCCGCCTAACACCAATTTTTGCCCCGTGCCCTGGACCCGCCAACATCTCCTGACCATCGAGGAACTCTCGCGTGCCGAGATTGAGCAGATCCTCGCCACGGCCGCGGCCTTCAAAGCTGTCCTCGGCCGCAAGGTGAAGAAGGTCCCCGCCCTCCGCGGCAAAACCGTCGTCAACCTTTTCCTCGAGCCCAGCACGCGCACGCGCCTCTCGTTCGAGATGGCCGCCAAGCTCCTCAGCGCCGACGTCATCTCGTTCGACGCCGACCGTTCCAGCACGACCAAGGGCGAAACTCTTCGCGACACCGCGCAAAACATCCAGGCGCTCAACGCCGACATGATCGTGCTCCGCCACTCCGCCGGCGGCTCGCCGCTCTACCTCAGCAAGCTTCTCCACATCCCCGTCGTCAACGCGGGCGACGGCGCCCACGAGCACCCGACGCAGGCGCTGCTCGATGTCTTCACGATGCGCGAGAAGCTCGGCAACCTCAAGGGCCGCAAGGTCGTCATCCTCGGCGACATTCTTTTCAGCCGCGTCGCCCGCTCCAACATCCACGCGCTCACCAAGCTCGGGGCTGATGTGACGATCGTCGGACCAGCCACGCTCGTACCGCGGTGGTTCGAATCGCTCAACGTGAAAGTCTCGCACCACCTGCGCACCGCCCTCGCCGATGCCGAT